>CAZGEP010000074.1:5496-21555 GCA_964524955.1 uncultured Planctomycetota bacterium
ATGGGTTTTCGGTGGTAAATGGCCTCAAGGAAGGCATTGCCGAATCCCTCAAAGACCGATGGGTAGGTGACAAAGTCCGCGTGCGGATAGACATCATCCAGTGTGTAGATTTTGCGGCCGTCTTTGGTTCTGCCTCGGTCATCGTCCACAATGCCTGAGAGAAAAGCCGTGTTGACGCGCAGAAGTTCTGAATAATTGCGGATGCGCGTTTCATATTCATTTCCTTCATCACCAGATGCATGACTGATCACCAGCTTGGCTGGGGTGTGAAGTCGACTGACCAGCTCTACCGCGTGTTCGATCAGCTTGCGCTGTACGATTCGTGTTGGCTGAAGAAAGAAGTATTCACCGGTTCGGATGCCGAAATCTTTACGGATGCTCTGTGTGTAATCGTCCGGGGCCGGTGGAGGATTCTCAAAGTCCATGACATTGGGAATCAGCGTGGCGGAGATACCGGTGCGCAGACTCAGCTGGTTGTCACCGGAGCTGTTGATTACCACGTGGCTGATAGACGGAAGGTGCGGCGGAAAGCACATGTTCAGGTAATCCCACACGCAGTTGGTCAGAAATCTTTTCCGTTCCCAGAAAAAATCATGATGGTGTGCAATGGTCGGAATATTGGTCTCTGCGATGACTTCGGTCAGTGCAATGCCCAGTGGGATGTTGACTGGAATGGCCAGGCAGTTCTCCGGAATCAGGAAGTCGGGTTTGAATTTGCGAAGGAATTTATATATGTGAGGTTTTATGTGTCCGGCAAAGTCTTTAATGTCGTCTGTTGTCTTGGTGTCCCGGTCTCCGGTGCCAAAGAGTTTTTTGTGTAGCTCCAGAGTTGCCGAATTCATGAAATGGGCTTTTCGGTAGAGATAGGATTCTTCCGGCGGCGTATCCAGTTCACCGGCAAAGTAACAGGAGTCGATATCCATGCTCTTGAGCACACGTGCCCATTTGTCAATTTCAAGGGATACGCCGTCGGTTCCGGCGATTCGTGTGGATATAAAGCCGGCTTTAAGTTTCATTTTTGGTTGGTCTTTTTGATCAGGGGTTCAATTTTCTTTTTGAAAATCAGTTCCCAGGGAAATTCCCGCTGGACGCGTTTATTCATCACCGATACCGGACTGGTGCTGACTTCTTTGATCAGCTTTTTAACTGGCTTGCTAATGTCTTTTTTACCAAGTGGCACATAAGTTACGTTGGATCCGCCCGCTGCCTTGAGCGGAGGTATGTTGCTGGCCAGAATATGCAGCTTGGCCATGCCCGCTTCAATCAGCGGGATTCCGAATCCCTCCTGCATGCTCAGGAAAAACAGGACATTTGATACCTGAAACAGGCTGGATACATCTTCGGATGTAAGTGATGTGTTGTACTTGTGTGAAAGAAAGACAACATCCCGGGCAAGCTTGTATTCAGAAATTTTCTTTTTAAGCCATTTAAAGTACTTGATTACCGCTGGATTATGCGGATCGGGTGCACCGGTAATCAGCCATTTGGCAGAACCCCCCATAAACTTAATTTTGCGCAGGACTTCAAGTCCGAGTTCCAGGTTTTTACGCGCCACGATTCGAGTAGGGGTCAAGGCAACGATGTCGTATTGATCCAGGCGTTCTTTGTGAAAGATGCTCTCAACCATTGGCGTGAGTTTTAGAAAGGACGCCATATCGATTCCATTGGGAATTACAGTCAATGATTTTTCTGCGATCCCAAAGAGTTTGGACACTTGTTTTCTGCGCTGCTCTGAAATGATCACGTATTTCATTTTCTGTTTCATGCCGAGGATGGACCAAGGGTATTTATCTCTGGGACAGATGTCGGTATATGTCGGGTCGTTGAGCGTGCAGTCATGAATCCAGTTGACAAACTTCGGCCCCTTACCGCTGTCAGCGATTTCCTTTATCGCCCATGCAATGCCCAGGTTGAAGTGCATTGTCATTACATTATGGACGATGCAGAGATCAATACCCTTGAGCGACTTCTGCAGCTTTATACAAAGCGTTTTGACTGCTTTTTCAAAGGGCGCCGTGTCCGTATCAATACAATTCATCGCATTAACGTACGCAGCATGATCGGTACGCAGTTCCGGGATTCGATGGAAATGTACATCTTTCCGTGTTTTTTCACCTTTGCCGGAGATGATGGTTACCGAATAGCCATTTTCAGTGAGCAGCTTTGCATGAGAATCAATAACCGACTCAACGCCTCCGATGACCGGATAGCAGGAATAATGTATGATCGCAATGGATGGTTTTTTCATTTGGAAATCCTGATTAAATAGGTTGAATCGTTACCGGTCCCAGAGCTTCAGTTCTTCAAGAAGGTCGATCATGTAAGAACGTTTTTCGTTAAATAACCCCGCCTGCTCAAAAATAACTTTTTCTGCTTCAGGAGTATCCATTTCCCAGGTGTCATTCATGAACGTAAAAGCACGCCCGAAATAAAGCGGACGGAGCGATTCGGTTACTGCCACACGGTCTGAGGCCTGTTTGAATGCAGCCATCATTTCATAAACAATGTCAACCCAGATATCTGCATCAATCACGATATTCTGGCTGCTGAACATAGGCTCAAGCTTCTTAAAGGTCTCGGGTTTCAGGTTGTTCCGAATCTGTTCCTTCTGGAGGGCGAATCCCTTGATCGCCTTGTCTTTGATTGCATCGCGATCTATGTCCAGGTCCTGCGCCTTGTCCATTTTCTGAAGGCCGAAAACCTTGGTCTCCTGAATGCTGTTGAGAGTTCTCCATTTGTGACGGTTTTTCAAAATGGTCAGGAATGCGGTTCCAACAACCTGGAGAAACATGGGGCCGAGTTTGGGGGCGGAGGGTTTGTGAATCTTGGCGCCCAGTCCGGTCTGCGCGACTTTGAATCCACCAAGAATCGCGTTCATGGACAGGAAGATGTCAATGCCGTATTGCTCCGTGGTCCGGTGCCAGGGCTGAAGAATCAGGTAGTTGGCCAGGTCCTGATTGAGTGCAAAATCACCGCCGATGGGCTGACGGATATTCATGTTAAGAAGGCCGTACACAATTGGAAAACAGATATTGTTGGTTATGGTGCCGTCGTATTTATGGCGGGCATACAGGGGGGTTACATAGTCGTAGCCTTCATCCAGAGGATCGGTGAAGTATTTGATCCATTCCGGTGTAATACTTTCAAGGTCTGCATCCACACAGATAATTTTCCTGGCGCCGAGTTCATAGGTCTTTCGGAACATGTTTTCAAAGTTGTATCCCTTGCCAGGAGTGTCCGGGGGAGTGCTGACAAAGATTTTTGGGGTTTTAGTTTCTGTTGCAAGAAAGGCATCCCGAGTGTTATCCGGGGAGTGGTTGTCGCAATTAAGGATTACGCATTTCTTATCAGGAAAATATTTCTGCAGGCCAAGGTCCGCCTGCCGGGCAGGATAGTCAATCGCATCAGCTTCGTTATACGAAGCAATACCAACAACGATTTCAGCTTCTCTTGTATGAGTCGGGTTTTCAACATATTCAAACATCTCAATCTCCAATCGTAAAGGATTTAGTCGCTTTTGATATCAATTTTTCTGGGCATATAATCAGATGAATCCGTATGAAACAGCATTTCTGCATCATACTCATCCGGATCCATATGGAGTATGATGTACGTCAGCAGAATGTATGGCCGTACAAATGTTTTGATTTCTTCAACGGTCATGCCGAGTTTCATTTTACTGATTTCTTCATCGCTCTTGCCTTCTGCCTTGAGCTCAGCAATTCGATGTCTTCGGTTGGTCTCCTCCTGGCGGGTCCGGCTTCGTTCAACATTCCGGATATCATCAATCAGCAGATAGGTTTTGTTGTCAAAGAGGTTCCATATTTTCTGATATTCCTTGAGGTATTCAAGTATCACTGGAATAAATGTACGGTGAGGGTCAAGGACGTCCATCATTTCGCTAACATATTCATCCGAACAGATGATTTTATCCACCTGATTCATGTTTAGACCGGTAGGGACACCGACAAACCAGCCTTCCAGAAAGAATATCTGCGGGAAATTATCTTTTTCAATGCGGTCCAGGCTTTTAACCTCTCCGATCCCACCGTGATAGAGTTTATCAAAATCCGGCAATTCAATAAAATCTTTTTCTCCGCAAAGTCCCTTGTAGATTTCCATGAACTGGTCTACGTAGTGCGTATTGGGAAGTCCACGGGCGATTTCGTAAAAGGGGTTTCCGTGGACTGCGGCTGAAGAAACCGCTTCCGCTGTATCCCTATCAACATCAGCTTGTGAAAGAAAGTGATCCAGTATACGTTTTCTGAGTTCAGCGCAAAGGCTGTACGGGCTTTTTTCAACCGAGGCTGTTACCGCTTTAGTAATATCCGCAGGAAGGTCGGATACGATTTCAGATGCAAGCGATTTCTTTTCCTCCGGCGTTTTCTCAACCACGATGTGTTCGGATGGGTTGTGTTCTTTGGGCGTGCCCAGCGCCAGTTCAATTTTCCGGATCAGCGATATGGCGCAGTTAAGGGCAGATTCCAGTTTTTCATCAGAATCCTCGGCAGCCTTGAGTCCGCATTGAACCCGGAGTTGATTGCGGAACTCAATCCGGTCCCTGTTGGTTTTGTATAGACTGTCAATGGAGATGATGTCCACCTTGAAGCTGTCGTCATCATACATTTCCAGGCGCATACGCGGAATCAGCCATTTGAGAACGCTGGTTGAAACGGTCTTACCGGATCCCTGCGCTCCAGACATTAGAACAAAGTAGGGGACGTCGCTGTTGGCGGAACTCTCCTGCTTGGCTTCCCAGCCGCGAATATATGCCTCGGCCATGGGAATCCACATCTGCCAGAGGTTAAATGCCAGAGAAATATCTCTGGATATCTTCAGAGTATCTTCCTGAAAATCGACAAAATCCGCGTAGATGCGTGTCAGGAAATCTATTCGCCTGGAGATTCGATCGGATTTTTCAGACTCATTCAGACCAGAGAATTGCGGAAGGGAATCATCTTCAATACAGAAGCTGCGGAAATCATCAGACGTTATGTCGTCGGAAAGCAGTTTTTCAAGGTGTTCGCGGGTCTGTAGAAGATTTTGTTCAGACAATTCGGAAACAACACGCATATCGGTTCTCCCTGTTTTCTGGTTTTATATGGGAACGGTGTTCAGAAAGATTAAAGAATAAATGTATAAGTCATTATATGCACTGATAAAGGAAATCAAGGGGTTTTTTCAGGCAATGCTTTTGATAAAACTATTGAAAAGGTGATTCGATTACATATACTGTTATACGTTTATGCATATATAATATCTAACTATGAGGAGACAGAAAACATGGCAAAATGCAAGGAAAAAAATGAAGAGAAATTTGATGTATCCAAAAAACTTCTCGAAACCCGAACCGTTATTATTTCCGGAACAATCGATAAGAAACTCGCTGAAAAAGTCAACAAACAGCTGCTGCTCCTTGCTGCGGAAAATGACGATGACATCAAGGTCTTTATCGATTCTCCCGGTGGCGACGCGGATGCGGGGTACGGTATATTTGATATGATTCGGTACATAAAACCTGAGGTTAAGACCATTTCTAATGGTCTGACCGCTAGCGCCGGCGTTATCATATTGCTTGCAGCTAAAAAAGAGAATCGCCACAGCCTGCCCAACTCCCGTTTTCTGATCCATCAGCCATCCAGCGGGATGATGGGTGTTGCCGCGGATATCAAAATTCACGCGGATGAGATCCTGAAGCTCAAGGAACGGGTCAACAAGCTGATTACCGAAGAAACCGGTCAGGACATTAAAACCGTTGAGAGGGACACGGATCGAGATCGCTGGCTGAGCCCTGAAGCTGCAACTGAATACGGTTTGATTTCAAGCGTCATCACTACCAGCGACGAACTGTAAACCATCAAAGGAGCTTTCCATGCGTCATGCCGTGATTATGGCCGGTGGTTCCGGAACACGTTTTTGGCCCAAAAGCCGAACCGCAAATCCAAAGCAGTTTCTGGCCCTTGCTTCCGAGCGGCCCCTCCTGCAGGAAACTGTGGACCGGGCAATGGGACTGGCGGATAAAGAGGATATCTGGATCGTAACCAACAAGGTTCAGGTGGAACGGACGACTGAGATCCTTTCCGCATTTAATCGTGACAACATCATTGAGGAACCCTTTGCCAGGGATACCGCCGCCTGTATAGGACTGGCTGCGGTAATGGCCTATCACAAGGATCCGGACGCGGTGATGGTTGTAATGCCTGCGGATCACGTGATTAAACCGCTTGAACGCTATGTTGAAATCATAAATCAGGGTATTGACATTGCTGAAAAAAATGATGCGCTTGTTACGTTTGGAGTCGTTCCGCGCTTTCCTGCAACCTGCTACGGGTATATTCACGTAGACAAGAGCGAAGACGGACATCCGGAAAGCGTGGGCAAAGTTCGTGAGTTCAAGGAAAAGCCCGACCTGGAGACCGCTAAAAAATTTATGGATTCCGGTGAGTTCTATTGGAACAGCGGTATTTTTGTGTGGAAGAGTTCTGTAATATTAGATCAGATCCAAAAACACATGCCCGCACTTGATCAAGCGTTGCAGGAAATCCGTAAATCCATTGATACGGACAGCTTTGCTAAAACGCTGCACGATCAATACGAAACGCTTGAAAAGATTTCAATCGACTATGGGATCTTGGAAAAATCCGAGAATGTCTACGTGGTTCGAAGCGATTTTGAATGGGATGACCTGGGGTCCTGGAACGCATTGGAGAAGCACTGTAAAACAGATGAAAACGGAAATGTGGATGTCGGAGAAAACTGTCTGTTGGACACGAAGAATTCCGTTATTGTCGGAGACAAGGGAGTGATCGCTACCATTGGTGTGGAAAACCTGATCATCATTCATACCGGTGATGCGGTGCTGGTTGCGGATCGGAAAAAAGAGCAGGAGGTCAAGAAACTGGTGGACATGCTTCGGGAAAAAGGCATGGATACGTATCTGTAACATGGATATCCGCATCGAGGTCTGGGGACGGACCGATTACAGGGATTCTCTAAAAAGACAGCAGCAGGCCCGGGATCGTGTTATCCGAAAGAAAAACAGCACAGGCCTGATTGCCGTAACCGAACATCAGCCGGTTATTACGATCGGGAAAACCGGAGACCCAAAACACCTGAAACGCTCACCGGACGAGCTCCGTGCGCAGGGTATTGAGTTCGTCCGAACCGACCGCGGTGGGGATGTAACCTATCACGGACCGGGGCAGGCAACCGTATATCCCATCATTGACTTGAAAGCGTTGCATATGGGATTGCGGGAATATCTGCGGAATCTGGAAATCGTGGGCATGTCTTTCTTTCATACCCAGGGCGTTCCGGTAAAAACAAGAGAAGGATTTACCGGATTATGGACAACGGGAGGCAAGATCGCCTCCATTGGTATTGGAGTCAAACAGTGGGTGACCTGTCATGGAATATCCCTGAATATCCACACGCAGGCAGATGGGTTTCATTGGATTGTTCCGTGCGGAATTTCCGGTTGTATCGTAACCTCTCTGCAGGATGCGTGTGGTCGAACGCCGAATGTGGTGCAGGCGGGTACGGATTACGCAGAGAGGCTGAAAACGTTTCTGCAGCATAAACACAAAACAGCAGGCAATTAAATGGAACACAAAATATGAATCGAGGCGCTTTTTTTGTGATTGACGGCATTGATGGATGCGGAAAATCAACGCAGGCCGAACGGCTTAGAGAAAATCTTTGCCGCAGCGGTCACGACGCTGTACTCTTACGCGACCCTGGCAGTACGCAGGCAGGTGAAAGAATCAGAGAAATGCTGCTTGAAGAGGAATCCGCCCCCATATCCAGTGTGGCTGAACTCTTTCTCTTTCTGGCAGCCAGAGCGCAGATGGTGGCGGAGACCCTGGAGCCGCTGATGAATCAGGGCAAGACCGTTATATCCGAACGATACAACATGTCAACCGTAGCGTACCAGGGGAGTCTGAAGCGATTTTCCGCAGAAAAAATCAGCCGTATTATTCAATTGACAGAATATTATCCGGAACCGGATTATATCTTTATTTTAGATATTTCGCCGGAGGATGCTGCGGAACGCCGGGGTACACAATCAGATCGGATCGAATCCAGAAGCCTGAAATACCAGTCCAGGGTACGGGATATATTTCTTGCCCAGGCCCGGCAAGTTGACAACGCTGATATTCTGGATGCGCTCGAGGATCCCGAGGAAATTGCGGAGAAAATATTTTACAGAGTCAAACATGTCCTGGAACAAAATTAAAGGCCACCAGAAAGGAATTGCTGTGCTTCGAAAGGCCCTTGCGGGTGAACGCCTTCCGCATGCCTATATCTTTACCGGTGACGCCGGTGTGGGCAAGACCCTGGTCGCAGCCGAGACTGGGGCAGCCTATCTGTGCATGGAAAGCCGCGATCAAGCCTGCGGCTGCTGCAAGAGTTGTGTCTGGATATCCGCCGGGAATCACCCGGATTTTTATCAACTGGCCATGTCGGATAAGAAGTCCCATATTACGGTGGACGCGATTCGGGATGCACTGGGGTGGCTCTCCCTCAAGTCGATTACAAGTAACGGATGCAGAATTATGATTATTCCGGATGCAGACCGGATGACCACCGAAGCCGCCAATGCGTTTCTCAAAGCACTGGAAGAGCCGCCGGAAGGTACACTGATTATTCTGACCACAGCACATTATGAGTCACTGCTGCCCACAGTAATTTCCAGGTGTCAGAAGATCGCCTTTTCCGGACTATGCGAACCGGAGATGAGTGTTATTATCAATGAATGGGATACATTTGATACGCAGGATATCCGTCTGCTTTCGCGAATTTCAGGCGGAAGCCCGGGCGGCGTGCGCAACATACTCAACGCTGCATGGAATACTGACGGCGGATACGGTTGGAAAGAATGTCACGCGCTTGTAATGAAAATTATTAATCATCCGTCAGATATTGACCCGCTGGATGCCGCAGATCAGCTGAATACCATTTGCGATATGCGCAGGAAAGATACCGATGATAGAAAAGGCAATACTGCGTCACCGAGAAATACCCTGAGGATTGTCATGGAAATGCTCATTATGGAAATTTCACAGCGCTTGAAAAAGGAAACAGATCGTCGGATCAAACTGGTCGTATCCCATACACTTGCTGTAAAATTTCTGGAAAATCTGGAAAAAAATGTTAATATGATGATTGGTACGGATGTGTTTTTTATTCGATTAAGCAATATACTCAATTCAGAAGAGTCGATTGCACTGACAAATGTCGGCTGACTTCTGGGAATTGTTACAGGTGCTCAATGAAATTTAGAACAACAGTCAGATATGGTCTGCTTCAGGATTCAGATCTGTTTACTTCCAATGTTTTTGGACTTGAAAAAGGAAAATGGGTTATTATTCATACACGCAACGGGACCGAAGTAGGGCAGATCGTATCCAAGGTAACGCCGGCAAGCAAGGAAGATAACAAAAAAAACATCGGAACCATTGTGCGCATGGCTACCAAAGATGACATGAAGCGTGCGGAAGAAATCGAAAAAGTAAAGCAACCCGAAGAGCGAAAGTTCTGCATGGAATTGATTGAGCGGCACAAACTTGACATGAAAATGCCTGCCGTCGAACATTTGTTCGGTGGAGAAAAAATTGTGTTTTACTTCCTGGCAAAAGGCCGTATTGATTTCCGAACCCTGGTCCGCGACCTTGCCAAAAAGTATAAAACACGAATTGAAATGAAGCAGATCGGTGTGCGGGATGAAGCCAGATTGTTGGGGATCTGTGAGCATTGCGGAAGAGTGCTCTGCTGCAAAAATTTCATGAAAGACCTTGAGCCGGTTACCATGAAAATGGCTAAAATTCAGAAAACAACATTGGATCCGTCCAAGATTTCCGGTCGATGCGGCCGTCTGATGTGCTGCCTGCGTTTTGAAGACGACCTGTACCGCAGCCTAAAGCGAAAATTGCCCCAGCGCGGCGAATGGGTGGTCAGTAAGGAAGCATCCGGAGAGGTCCTCAGCCAGGATATCCTGAACAGGACAGTAACCATTGAGACTCAGAATGATCGGATTGTCAAGGTGCATACCAGCGAAATAATCAACGTGGAAAAGAAAAAACCTGCGGATGAAAAAGAGGAGCATAAGGAAAAAGCCCGCGAACCACGTGAAAAAAACCGGACCGAAAAACGTGGGGATAAGCGACCGGACCGGAAAAAAACAAGAAAGGAGCCCCGACGGGATCGAAGTCGTGGCAGCAGTAAAAAAGGGAAGAATGATACAAAATGATATTCAGTACATACAGCTTTTCCATTGAAGGAATCAGTGCACTTCCGGTAGAAGTTGAAATTGATGTCGGAGACGGACTGCCGAACTTTATTGTTGTCGGGCTCCCGGACGCAGCAGTCAAGGAAAGTCGAGACCGAGTGCGCTCCGCTCTTTCCAATTCCAGATACCAGATGCCTTCCGGGAAGATTACCGCAAATCTTGCACCGGCAGACACGCGAAAAGAAGGCGCCATGTACGATCTGCCCGTAGCTGTGGGTATCCTGGCATCCAACCAGCAGGTAAGCGCCGTACGCGGTCGGAACCACGCGATCCTCGGCGAACTGGCCCTGGACGGCAGAACCCGGCCGGTTCGGGGAATTCTGCCGGCTGCACTGGAAGCACGGCGAATCGGTCTGGAAGGAATCATACTGCCCAGAGAAAACGCCGGAGAAGCGGCTGCGGTTAAGGGATTGCAGGTGATTCCAGTGGATTCGCTGACCGATGCTGTTGGATACATCACCGGAGACACAGAGATACTGCCGTATCAAGACAATACCCAGCCTGAGCCCGAAGCGGATCCGGCAACCCTCCCGGACATGTCCGAGGTCAAAGGTCAGGAAAGTGCCAAACGGGCCATGATCATTGCTGCCTGCGGTTCACACAACATTATGATGATCGGTCCGCCAGGTTCCGGCAAAAGCATGTTGGCCAAGCGAATGCCTGGAATCCTTCCCGAACTCAGCAGTGACGAAGCCATCACCACAACCTGCATCCACAGCGTAGCCGGGAAAATACGGCGTTCCAGTGGTTTGGTACGACGACGACCGTTTCGATCCCCGCATCATACCATCAGCGATGCCGGCATGGTAGGCGGCGGATCCAATCCCAGGCCAGGCGAAGTTAGTCTGGCCCATAACGGCGTGCTCTTTCTTGATGAATTACCCGAATTCAACAAGCGAACACTCGAAGTGCTGCGCCAGCCTATTGAAGACGGCCATGTAACTGTAGCACGGGTGAGTTCTGTAGTGGAGTATCCGGCAAATTTCATGCTCATTGCCGCCATGAACCCCTGTCCTTGCGGTTTCTACACCCATCCGGAAAAGGCCTGTCGCTGCACATCCCACCAGATACAGCGCTATCTGAACAAGGTCAGCGGCCCGTTGCTTGATCGGATCGACATTCACATCGAAACTCCTCCCGTTCAATTTGAAGAAGTCCGCGGTCCGGTAACCGGAGAGACCTCCGCAGTGATTCGCGAACGAGTTGCCCGAGTGCGAGCTGTTCAGGCAGAACGCTATCAAGGCGAATCCTTTCACACCAATGCCGGTCTGGAAGGCAAAACCATTGAGAAATACTGTCCCCTGGACACCGAGTCCGAAGCCATTCTAAAGTCTGCCATGGCGGAGATGAAGTTCTCCGCCCGGGCCTATACACGTATACTCAAAGTGGCGCGCACCATTGCGGACCTGGCGGAATCCAAAGACATTGCTTCGGAACACATCTGCGAAGCCATTCAGTACCGAGCGATGGATCGTGGACTGTGGGGGTAGTTTACTGCAGAAAAGAGTGATGAGTGAAGAGAAAAGGGTGAACTGCAGTCGAAGGTCGACATTAATCTAAGAAAAACTGAAAATCACAGCTTATTTTTGGTGCAGCACACGGATAAAACACCCGCTGCCGAAACCTTTACTGGTTGTAACAGGATACTCCGGGTCGGTGATGCTTGCCTGGGACGTGTTCTCATCCACTGTAACAGCAGCACCGGTAATTGAGATGATAAACGGTGATACCGGAATTCCGTTATATTCGCTGTCTTGACTGGACAACGTGTAGGAAACCGGTGAAGAATGAATTCCCTGTTCAAAGGCGTCTGAATCAGCGGTAAAAGTGATTTGTTGGGGCGTGTCCCAGTTCGAAGGAGTGAATACAATCGTCTCGGATGAAGCGCTGACGCCTTTTCCAGCATTGACGAAAACGGTTACATTCGATGTCGGCAGGGTAGCAAGAACAAATTGCTGTGCCAGGCTTTCTCCGCTTCGCAGTGAGGATGAATCGCTGTCGGCAGTGATTAACAGGGCTGCAGCGTCATTATCCGTAATTGAAACCGTAACCAAAGGAACATATATGTTGTCATACGTCGAGTCATCACTGATCACTGTGTGCGAAACCGTGGCGTTGTGAAGGCCTTCTGCCAGTGTATCGTCCGCGGCCGTGATTGTAATTACACGGGGCGATGACCAGTCACCCGGCGTGAAGCGTATCGGATTCGGAGCTGTAACCAACTGTTCGGTAGTCGTCAGCCGGATGACAACATCGGATACAGGCTGGGATGAAAGTTCGATGGTGTAGGTGTCATCCGAGCCTCCCTCTGTAATGGATGTCGATCCACCGGATTCTGTAATAATCATTGCCGGAGAATCATCATCCGTGATTTCCGTATTCACATCTGCGACTGAAATCCCGTCATATCCTGTATCTGTGCTCGTCACCAAATGCGAAATGGAAACAACCCGGCTGCCATCCGATACACTGTTGTCCATTGCCCAAACCGTTATCGTCTGCGCTGAATTCCAGTTTGTGGAGGTAAAGGTCAGAATCTCAGGAGATGCTTCCAGTTCCGGGTCAACATCCAGAGTGATCGTTACATCATCAGACGGTGCGCTAGTCAGCACGACCGTATACGCATCGGATGCACCGCCTTCCGAAACCCTGGTATCGTTTCCGCTTTCAGTGATACTCACACCGGGGCTGTCATTGTCAATAATTGAAACATCAAGGTGTTGCTGATCAAGTGAGGCGTATACGGTGTCATCGCTGGCTACCGTATGCGTGAGCGTGTCCGTGTGATTTCCTTCAGCCAGATCATCGTCCATGGCTGTAACGGTTACGGACTGCGGAGTGTCCCAGTCAGCGGCGGTAAATACCAGTGAGGAAGGAGCCGGATTGGTTTGACCGTCAGTGGTAATCGTGATTGTTACATCTGCGGACGGCTGCTTGAGCAGGACTATGGTATACGTATCACCGGTGGATCCTTCTGTCACGGCAGTGCTCTCACCGGTTTCTGTAATGGAGATGCCTTCACCATCGTCATCGATATTGGTCAGTGTGACATCTTCCGGGTTGACTCCGTTGTAGGAGGTGTCTGCACTCACGGCCTCATTCAGGAGAATATGATATTGCACATCCCCGTCATCATCCGGATCATCCACCCCCGTTACGGTTACGGTTTGAGCCGTATTCCAATCCGCAGAAGTGAATGTCAGTGATTCCGGCGATACCGAGCCTTCGGTATCATCTGAACTCGATAGTGCAATCGTGACATCCAAGGCAGGCGCTGAATTCAGCGCTACGGTGAATTCAGCTGTTTCTCCGGTCTCTGTGGTGGTCAGTCCGGTGGTGGGGGCCACAGTGAAACCGCCCGTGTCATCGTCGGTGTTGGTCAGACTGACATCCGCCGGGTCCATGCCGTTGTATATTGAATCTGTGCTGGATGCAGCTCCGGTAAGAATGCTGTAGCTTATGTCTCCGTCATTCAGGATATCGTTTACACCGGTAATGGTGATTGTCTGAGCGGTACTCCAGTTTGTTGAAGTGAATGTGAGCGCAGATGCCGATACCGCACCTTCGGTTGTATCCGTACTGGATATGGCGATGGCCACATCCGCTGCCGGTTCTGAATCCAGCACCACTGTGAATTGCGCTGTGCCGCCAGCCTCAGTGGTGATGAGACCCGAGGTGGGGGAGACGGTTATTCCGGTCGTGTCATCATCGGTGTTGGTTACGCTGACATCGACCGGATCAATACCGCTGTAATTGGGGTCTGAACTGGATGCAGCTCCGGTAAGAATGCTGTAGCTGATATCCCCGTCATCCACATCATCATTGATACCGGTGATGGTTACGGTCTGTGCGGTTTCCCAGTCCGATGTCGTGAATGTCAGCGATGTGGGGCTGACCGTACCTTCGGTAGTGTCAGAGCTTGAAACCGATATGCTGACGTTCGCAATCGGCTGGCTCTCCAGGACTACGGTAAACTGGGCAGTACCGCCCGCCTCTGTTGTTGTCAGACCCGAGGTTGGATTGATTATAAAGGAGCCGAATATCCAGCCTGTGTTGTTGCCGGAATTGGTAGTGCCGGTCCCGGTGGCAATGATGTCCGATCCATTGATGTTGGTTGAATCCTGTACATCCAGATACGCAATCGTCCGGCTGCCCTGCGGATCGATATTCCAGGTTGTGCCGGGACTGGTGCTTCGAAGGCTCAGCCGGTTTCCGTCTGCACCCTCCAGCATCAGCGCACCGGTAATGGTCTGGCTGCTGGATGCGGCAACGCTCAGAGTGGCGGTTGAGGCCACGCTCTTGGAGAGGCTGCTGAAGGTGTTGTCTCCGATGATCGACTGATCGGTCCCGGTCATGTTCAGTGCTGTTGTGCCGTCTGTTGAGGAGAGGTTGCTCCAGTTGCCGCCCAGATGGATTGTATGGCTGTTGCTGTTCAGGGTGCCCTGGGCAATGCTCAGGTTGTCGGCCACGGAGATCGCACCGGTCTGATCCCAGACACCGCCTGCTCCGTTAAAACTGAGATGATAATAGGCACTGCCCGCGGCCAGGGATGCGTAGGTGCCGGTTCCCGTGTATTCCACAAGTCCGGAATCAATGTCCATGACCGTGATGCTGACGGCCTCGGATCCATTCAGCTGCAGTCGGCCATTGTTGGACAGGGTGTTGAGGTTGATATTAAAGCCGGAGATATCAAGAATGTCATCGCTGCCGATGGAAAGGTCGCTGAACTGCGCTGCGTCGGATAACGTGAGTGTCTTGGCTGTGCCGTCAACAGCAACATCTCCCAGGTTCTCTCCGCTGCTCTGCAGTGTTGCCGAAGCTGTTCCGTCAAAGGTCCAGGTGCCGGTGCCGGCCTCCACGCTACCGGTGGCGCTGATGCTCACAGTATCCGCGGTATAGATATTCGGATTGTGTGTTGTGCCCTCAAGGGTGCCGTTGGTCAGGGTGAAGGCACCGTTAATGTCCAGATCGCCTGTAATCACAGCTTTGCCGCCGGTCATGTCAATATCAAATGTATTGAAGTCAATCCCCTGCGAATCAATAGTCTGATCCGCACCGCCGTCAAGTTTAACGGTGCCGCTGTTGGCATTGAATACCGGCGTGTTGCTTACCGAAATGTTGCCGCTGATGCTCATCGCTGCACTCGGTGCCGTGAAGTTTCCGCCGCTCAAATCAAAATCCCCGGTAATCAAGCAGTTACCGCCGGCTCCGGTAAATGTTCCGCTCTGCTGGGTGATCCCGCCCCCGAATGTCTGGACCAGATCTGAGCAGATATAGTCTCCTCCATCAATCAGCATCAAGCCGGATACATCAGTCGTGGAGGTGTTTGCATCATAGGTGCCGGAGCTGAGTGTCATGTCACCGGCAATGGTCTTGGCCGCAGCGGATTCGAAGATTTCTGTGCTGCCGTCCGGCGCGTCAATGGTCAGGTTGAAGTAATCGGTGAGACCAAAATCAGGAATCGTAAATGTGTCCCCGCTGCCGTCGTTGTTTCCGGTAAACAGAAAGGTGCCGGAGTCGGTATCCATGGTGGTGATGCTGAGGGTTTCTCCGCCCTGGAGTTCAACGGTTCCACTTAAATCCAGGGTGGTGATGGTGCTGTCGTTTCCTTCCAGGCTCAGGATGTCATCCGCGCCGACAGTCAGGGTGGAAAAGGTGACTGTTGAGGCAAGCTCCACGCGTTTGGCTGTTCCGTCAACGGTGATTGCACCAATGGATGTTCCGTCTGCGTTTAAGGTCGCAGTGGTGTCTCCGTCAAAGATCCAGGTGCC
>CAZGEP010000075.1:0-21544 GCA_964524955.1 uncultured Planctomycetota bacterium
TGCTTTCGGATTCCTTTTTCGACGTTGACTCGGACATATGTGTTTTTTTTGATGGGGTGTCCGGCACTTTTTTCTCCGGTTTGGGGATCGGTTTTCTTGGCGCCGAGTGGAGCGAGCTGTTGCTGTCCGGCGATGCAGGGTCCTGTGCCCCGGGTGGAAAGGCAATAATGTACAGTACAACGGCCAGCAGTGCGGCTCCGGCAATAAGGATTGCAAAACGTTTCACATTCGTTTGATTGTTCATAATAATCACTCGACAGGGGTTATCAATGACTGCGGGTAGAATAAAAATCCTTAAACGCGTTTACCACTTTGGTGATGTCTTCCATCGCAATATCCAGGTGTGTCACCAGGCGCATGGTTGCTCCCGGCAGTGTTATAATGTTTCGATTTTTCAGAAACTCGCAAAGTGCATTTGCCAGATCCTCATGGACCCGGATAAAGAGCATATTGGTCTGTGCCTGCTTGGGGCCGCATTCGATTTCCTCAATTTCCGCGAGTCCGCATGCGAGCAGCTCTGCCTTTAAATGATCTTCACGAAGCCGTTGAATATTGTTCTCCAGCGCGAAAATACCGGCCACAGCAATAATTCCGGCCTGACGCATGCCACCGCCCAGAACTTTGCGCCAACGCCGTGCTCGTTCGATGATATCTACGGGACCGCAGAGTACCGATCCGACCGGCGCGCCCAATCCCTTGGACAGGCAGACCGATATGGTATCTGCGTTCGCGCTTATCTCCTGCGCATCAATTTCCAGACTTTCGGATGCATTGAAAATCCGGGCTCCGTCCAGATGAAAACCGAGTCGATTTTCCTTGGCAAACCGGGCCGCCTTTCGGATATAGTCCATGGGAAGAATTCTGCCGTTCCACGTGTTTTCCAGACAAAAGAGTCGGGTCCGGGCAAAGTGCGAATCCTTGGGCTTGATGGCCGTACGAGCCTCTTCCAGTGGGATGGTTCCGTCATCCCGGTTGGCAAGGGGCTGCGGCTGAATGCTGCCCAGGACCGCGGCTCCGCCGCCTTCGTATTTATATGTGTGCGCAGATGCGCCGACAATATATTCATCCCCGCGTTCGCAGTGGGCCATGAGGCCGATCAGGTTGCTCTGCGTTCCGCTGGGTACAAACAGGGCGGATTCCGTTCCAAGGATTTCGGCAGCCAGGTCCTGAAGACGGTTCACGGTAGGATCATCCCCGAATACATCATCGCCGACCTCGGCTTCAGCCATGACCCGGCGCATCGCAGCAGAGGGCTGCGTAACCGTATCGCTTCTCAGATCAATACGTTTCATAGGCATAATCGTATTGAAATTTGTCCGTAAATCAACCTTCTTTTAGTTGACAACCCTCGGGATGGCGACTATAATACGTACTTTATTTTTGAAAGGAAGGACGTATGTTTAGTAATATCGGTATGCCGGAACTGCTGGTCATTCTATTAATCATAATGGTTCTTTTTGGTGCATCGCGGATCCCGGATATCGCCAAGGGATTGCGAAAAGGGATCGATGAATTCAAGAATCCGTCGGATGACAATGATACGAAAGAACCCCCAGCCGCAGACACAGCAACGAACGACCAGAAATCCGAATCCAAAGAGCAAGCAAAGACTGAAGGATAAAGGGTTCTCTGTTTCTTTTTCAGGATTCTGGAAAGCGCGACTCTTTCTCCCGGACCATATTCTTCGTATCCGTTAAATATCTCTGCCTCTCCTTTTGTTTTGTACTAAGAAAATTTTTTTCAGCCGTTTTCCGTTTACTTCGAGGACTTCGGTGGTTTTCTCAATTCCACCATACGCTTAATCACCTTCCAGTAAAGCATTTTGGTCTCATCTCGTTCTGTTATTTTCCAGCCCTGCATGCACGGGTCGTCTGAAGGCAGCTCTTCAACAGGTTTTCCTTTAATGTCTTTCTTATATATTACACCGTATTTGGTGATTAGGAATGTATGGGTTCCGGTCTTTCCATATTCAGCTGGAAACGCACAAAAAGCATAATCGTGTGGATTTGTACACAATCCCCTGTATGCATGCTTGGAGCTTTTCCGGTTGTATGTCTTACCCGTACTGTCCTTAACCAGTGCTTTGTAAAAATACCCATTGAACGGTTTTGGGGTCAAATTTTTCATTCTTGGACTTGCGTCTGCGTTGGCAATCCCGGAATCGAGATACTTCACCAGGCAGGGTTTGATCTTCGTATCCGTGATATATCGTAATCCGCAGACATCCAGTGTCCAGTAATCATTTGCGCCATTTGAGTCAGCGTCCTTTCTTCTCCAATTGCGTTGAACAGCAACGATCTTCATGAGTCCGTTTATTGCTTGCGCGTGATAGTACGCCGTATCTTTTTTCTCAGTATGTGATTTTTCTGTTGGAATATTCTTCGTACCGATTTCCATTACGATTCGAAAACCATCGGAGCTGAATCGAACATCCGGCATACTTCTGCCTCTGAAGTATGAAGAAAAATAGGATGGTCTGGCGCTGATGCTCCCGCCGCGACTGACACGATATTTTCCCGATACCGGACCAAACGGGTCTGTTACGAGTTGTGTTGAGTATACGACAAACCAGTCAAAACAATGCTCACTGACATTTCCATACATATCAAAGAGCCCCCATGCATTGGGCTTTTTCTGTCCGACCGGATGGCTTTTCCACCTGCTGTTTTTGCCATACCATGCATATTCTTCGAGGCGGGACTCATCCGATCCAAAGTAAAATCGTGACGGGGTTCCTGCTCTGCAGCAATATTCCCATTCTGCTTCCGTTGGCAGCCGAAAGCACTTTTTCTCTTTTTCCGACACCTTCTGGATGAATTCCCAGCAGTCGTACCAGGCAATGTATTCAACAGGATTATCGTTTTTTTGGGTCTCGCTGGGATTGGACCCCATCAGAACGTTCCATTGCTGCTGGGTTATCTCGTATTTTCCAATGTAAAAGGGCCGAGTCAGCCTTACCTTTCGTACAGGTGCGTGTCTGCTTCGCTCCCGGGTATTGCCCATTATGAATTCACCGGACGGAATAAGCACCATGGTGAGCGTGGTCCCGCCGCCCAGATCAATCACTGTTTCAACAGGAATATCCAGGTCCTTTGCGGTTTCCTTCTGCCGCGTTTTTGCCTCTTTCGTATCAAACGGGAATTTCGAATACACAATCGATCCGAGAGAATTCTTCACTTCTTTTTCCGCAAACGTGTTCAACGGCATCAGGCCCAATACAGCAATCATTATTATTTTTTTCATGCGCAGGATCCTTTGAGTAAAGTCGCCTTATTTTCATACTGCATTTATTATCACAATGAGGAACATTCACGCAAGGAGAAATCGTAATTGTGTGCTGTGTAAAAAAGAATGTTGGACAGGATGAACAGGATGACGAGAGTGATTCCAAGATAAGGTTAGAACAGACTAAAAACGGGTACTACGAAAATCACGCAAGAGACGAAACGGGGTTCTTTCTTATATTTTTTACGCGATCAAAGGCAGAAAAAGACCTATGATAAGAGTAAATGCGACGGTTATTATGTAGAATAATGTTGCAGCGTTAATAAGGAAAGATGAGGCGAGCTTGAGCCCTTGTTTTTCTGAAGAAATCTGTATTGCCTGATTGATTTGACGGACTACAAGAGGACACATGATTAAAAATGCAAGTATATACCTCAAAAATGCCCATGCTGTTTGAAGCGATCATGAAATAGAAAGCGGTTATTGGCGGTAATGCCAGCTCCATTTCATCAAACATTTCGATAAATGGAGGAATGATGAGAGTGGGTGCAATTAAGATTACAACGTAGAATAAGAGTGCCTCAAGAATCATTACATCTGTTATTTTAGTGTTAAGGATATTCTTCAAGACATATACAAAAAGCAGGGATATTAAAACGGCTAACAGTATGGCGCTGTAATACCATTTATTTGAGCGCCGCAACCGGATGCCTTGCACACTGTTTCTGCCGCAGATATATGATTTATTCAGAGCCGCTGTTACGCTTCTCAAATTTGTTTTTTTCCAGGTTGTTTCATCATCTTCACTTAGATACAGATCTATGAAATTTTGTTTTGCTGTAAATCGATACTTCTTTTCTTTAATTTCCAGACTAAACCACCGACAAGGTCGATGGTGGGGTGTGGGGGCGAAGGCCCCAAACAATAATTTTTGCAGGAATAAATTTGTCTGCTGATGGCCGGCTTTTGATCGGCGAAAATGTGTACTTATTGTTGCTGTTCTCAAAATAATATCCATGAAAAGGGCCGACATTTAAATGTGATGGATTGTCTTTATGGATATATAATTCAGGTTTATGATCTGTAGAGTATGGACCTTTAGGTAATATCATCTGCATCAGTGCATCCACTTCTGGCTCTGGAAGAGAAAGTGAAAACAGCACGACGAATAAGCAAATTCGAAAGCGCATGATAAAGTCTTTTCAAGTGATCTTGTGCCCAGGGGGAGTCAACAATTTGACTGAAACCGTAATAGCTGTTTGCTGTTGTTTTCATTTTATCTCAAATAATTTCTCTTTATTTAAGATATACCAGTCGTAAAGTTTCTGGTTTGATGCCCGCCATTCCATCCATAATTCTTTTCTCGGGTCGAAATTATCACAGCATTCTATGTAGCAGTCGAGTATTGTCTTCGCATTCCTCTGGTCTGTCTTGGCAATATTTTTGATTTCGGCAACAAACCCTGGATCAAAAGAGGATAACATCCTTTGGTTGGTTGAACCGCATTCAATTGAACTGTTCAGGCCGAACTTCTTCGAGCTGGAAGAATGATATACATGAATCCATTCATGGTTGCAGCCTTTTTTTTCGGGAAAGATTCTGCAGAAGGGTGTTTCCTGATATTCTGTTTTATTTAAGGGAAACAGATACTGTTTTGAGTCCTTTTGATGGATCTTTAAGATGAAACACTTTGTGCACAGAAATTTGTCACAGGTATAGCTGTATCCACGAAGCATGTAGATGTAAGCAAACGCACATAACAGGATTGCTACTGCAACGATGATTCGCTTTCTCATGTATTATCTCCGGGAATCGGCGCTATCCGTCAGTAGACGGACTATTTGCGTGCCTGTGCCAGCAGTGCGATGCAATCTTTATCAGGTTTTTATCCTGTAAATCCTGTTAATCCCGTCCAATTCTAAAGCAGTTCTTTCGTAATTTTTGTTGACGAGAAAGATTTTCAGTGGTCAGCAGTCAGAATCCTTGTTTCTCTCAGCAACCATTTTTTCTATTCTTTTTTCATAATCCTGCTTTAATCTGTCCAGAAATGCTTCGCTTCTGCTGTTTGTACCCCTTGCGAGTTTGTTCTGTTAGATATCGCGATCCTTTGATGTCGCTGTCCTGTAATGAAGCGGTCCAGCCGCCGATCTGACGCGCGATAGACATGGCCAGAGATTTTAGATCTGAAATTTCAGATTTGAGATGCTTAAGTGGTTCGAGTTGTTCCATAACGTAGCACATGGAGCGAACTTCCCCGACAGATCCTTTTGAGTAATAATGTATTCGTCCATTGGTTTGAGGTCGATTGATTCCGTTTTTTCCTGCTCCAGATGTGCCCGGCTCAGATAAATAAACTCATCGTGGTCTATGGGGTCTATAATTTTAAAGACTTGGTCATCGCCGCCGGAAATGTTTCTGAGCTTGATGCATTCGTTGTCTTCGTGTTGGTCCACGATGTAACGAAATCCATTGTCATCAAGCAGTGTTGTTCCGATCTGAACTTTTCCCCAATGCGTTATTTTTTCAAAAACCATGCCTTCCTCCTATTCCGTTGTTGACTTTATTTCTTTTCCCTTTTTTCCGGTACAGGCATTTCGATGGTGAACCGGACGCCGCACGGATCCATGTTTTCTGTGGTTATAGTACAGTTATGGGCTTCAATAATGCCCTTGGTTACGGCAAGGCCCAGGCCCTGGCCCGGGATATCCTTTTCATTGAGCAGGGAATCGGTTATTGATGTTCCCGGGGTCAAGCGCTTGGTGGAGAAAAAAGGATCGAAGATGATCCCGATCAGTTCGGGAAGGATTCGCGGACCGTCGTTCTCAAACGTGATACGCAGGCCGGACTCTGTTTTCTTAAGCCCAACGGTGAGTGTCCCTTTTGTTCCAATGGCCTGCACAGAGTTGGATATGATATTGAAAAAGACCTGGGAGAATGCTTTGGGGTCAATGTTTGTGAAACAGGCGTTTTCTATGTCTTTCTCAAGAACAATATCTCGGTTGCCCAGGGAGAGTTCAATGGAGCCT
Organism: uncultured Planctomycetota bacterium; assembly: GCA_964524955.1. Lineage (GTDB taxonomy): Bacteria > Planctomycetota > CAZGEP01 > CAZGEP01 > CAZGEP01 > CAZGEP01. The sequence continues at coordinate 6,252 of CAZGEP010000075.1, forward strand.
AATGTTTCTTCAAGTAGACGCGAAAGGTTGACTTTTTCCAGGATATTGATGTACTTGCTGCTGCAGAAATACCGCAAGTTTTCAACGATCATGGAGGCGCGTTTGAGGTTGTACGTGGAGGTGTGGATGGCTTCGGTCATGTTTTCCTGGGTGTTGCGTTCCACCGCGAGTTCCAGCATGCCGCCGATGCCGGTGAAGATGTTGTTGAAATGGGAACAAATACCGTCGGTAATGACCTTCATGCTCTTCTGCTTGGCCGTTTCAATGATTTCGCGTTCGAACTGTCGGCTGCGAACACCGGCGTTTACCCGGGCCAGAAGTTCTTCGCGGTGAAAGGGTTTGGTGATGTAATCGTCTGCGCCCAGGGCAAGGCCTTCCACTTCGTCATCAATGGTGTCCCGTGCCGTAAGCATGATAAAGTAGATGTCTTTGAGCTCCGGGTCGCTCTTGACGCGACGGCAGAGTTCCTTGCCGCTGACGCCGGGCATCATGATGTCAGAGACAATGACCTGGGGTTTTTCTTTCCGGATTTGTTCAAGGGCTTTTTCGCCGTCCGGCGCGGTATTTACGGAGTACCCTTTTTTCCGGAATAAACCAGCCAGGACTTTTCGAAGCGAGGTCTCGTCTTCAGCAATCATCAGCAGGTTGTTTGGTTCTTTCATGTTTTTATCCTTTCCTTTAAGCGGGGTTCTGCAACTTCCTTATGCGGTTCAATACGGTTTTATTCTTTCTAACTGGAATTCGCTTTTGTGTTTGCGGCGGATAACGTTAATATGTCTGCAAGGTTTCGGAGACTGTTTATTTCAAATGGTTTTTGCATGAACGCTGAAATTCCCTGCGCCTGATCAAGGGTTTTGCTGTCCAGTATGATGCATGAAATCAGCAGCAGGGGAACGTGCGGAGCATGTTTCCGGATTTTCTGTATGGTCTCTGAGATATTCTCACTGATTTCGTAATGAAAGTCAAGTATGATCAGATTGATTTCGGTGTCAGAGTAGATGGAGAATGCTTCAGCCATTGTTTCAGCAGTGTATGTCCTGTATCCGTATGAGTTCAGGGTCTCGGAAATGACGTCCCGGACGACCTCATCCCGTTCCAGTATGAGCATTGACTTATGTTCAGAGGAACTGGTGAGGGGCATCGGTACCTTGCGGCGAACCGGGAAACGAATCGTGTATTCGCATCCGGTGTCCGGGCAGGCTGTGCAGTGAATCTGACCATTGTATTTTTCAATGATTTTGCCTGCGACAAAGAGTTCCGATCTGTTTGTGCCGGGTTCGGTGTCTTTCGATGATTCTGACGATTCCGGGGGCAGTGGCGAGTCGGTAAATAACGCATCCGCCTGATTCTGGGTGATACCTTTGGCCGTGTCACGGATTTGAAGCGTAACCCGACTGTCCTGGGTTCTCAGGGAAATGTCTATACTTCCCTGTACTCCGCAGCTGTGTATGCATCTGTACAGGATAGAGAGAATCGCCTGGGATAATTCGCATTTGCTTGCCGTAATCAGATCAGCGGTCTTATAATCTTTTCGGAAGTCAATGCCCTTGAAGTCCGGCAGCGATTCCAGCAGTTCGAGTACGTCATCAACAGATTCCGAAACCGGGAATCCGCAGACATGTTTTTCCGTATTTCGATGTTGCCACTCGCTGACGCTTTTCAGTATATTCTCCGCTTCATACCCGTTTTTGAGAATGAGTTTATGGAGTCGGGACTCCGGGTTTTTCTTCAGATCGATTTCGGTGTGACCGATGATTCCCATCAGCAGGTTTTTCAGGGAGTGGTTGACTTCATCCGACAATTTTCCCAGGCAGACATATTCCTGACTGGAAAGCATCATGTTCAGCATATTGTCGGCATTAGTCATTTACCGAATCTCCATCGTATTCATCTGGACATGAGACACCTTGGAGCGATAACCGTTGTGTATACCCATGAGAAGATGGATGAAATTACCCCCCCTCATTCCACAGGCAGCTTGTTCTGCCAGTTATTTAACTTAAACAGTATAACACAAAAAGAGAAAATGTCATGCTTTTTTTCCAGAATAAGCTGAAAAAGGTAATTTTCGATTGTACCGGATTTCGACATAATTGTCAGGGATTGTCAGTTGGAGTATACCTGAACCGTATACGTATTTCTGGGGAAGACAGAAGTATATACAGGTATAAAACTCTCATAGAATGAGGGTTATGCTTTTTGCGAACATTTTTGACTTTTGATCTTGCATTGTCTGAACTGAAGGTACAATTGGTTTGTAAGTGCAACAGAAATGGATTATTATAGAAAGGCCTTTCATGAACGCGTTGGGTAAATTTTTTCCCCGATACACAACGTATGATCCCAAAGTCCCGGTGTGGTGCCTGACGCTGGATACACCCGGGTGCATACATCGTTTTTTTGATACATGCCCGATCAGTCCTTCGGGCCGGTACCTGGCCGTGTTCCAGCTTCCCTTTGAAGACCGTCAGCCTCTGCCCGGTGAAACGGGTACTGTGCGCGTTGTGGATCTGGAGACCGGCGAAAATAAGGCGGTCAGTGAAACCCGCGGCTGGGAGCCGCAGATGGGTGCCAATCTTAACTGGGGCGGATCAGACAGCGAACTTTTTTTCAATGACGTAGACACAGAGACCTGGCAGCCCTTTGCATGGAAGCTGGATCTGCATACCGGAGAAAAGGAAAAGATGGAGGGATCCGTTTATCACGCTTCACCCGACGGAACGTGGCTGATTTCTTCCAACCTGACGCGAACGAGAAAGACCCAGCCCGGATACGGCGTGGCCGTTCCGGAGAAGACCGTTGACTGGCGCAGGGGTGCACCCGATGACGACGGATTCTTTCTGACCGATACCCGTACCGGCCAATGCCGACTGTTTGCTTCGATACGGGAGCTGCTTACTGACGCCGAGCCTGTGGTTGGTATTTCACCGGATGATGATATTGAGATTTCAGGATTTCATTCCAAGTTCAATCCCCAGGGAACAAGGGTGATGCTCAGCCTGCGCTGGTTCAAGGCAGGGGACAAGCCGCAGTGGGACATGTTTTCGAACGGAGAACCGGGGAGTGTATGCTTCGCATGGGTAACCGCAGACATGGAGAAGAAGCATTTGCACTGTGCGGTTGGTCCAGAGGAGTGGGACAAGGGCGGCCACCACGCCACCTGGTTTCCGGACGGAGAGCGCATTTCCATGAATTTGAATATCGACCGGGAAGTGATGCGCTTTGTCCAGGTGAACTGGGACGGTACCGGATACGGAAAGATCCTGGATAACGCAGTCGGCTCCGGGCATCCGACCCTGCACCCTGACAGCCCCCATATTCTGACCGATACCTACATCTATGAGAGTTCAGCGTTCGGCGACGGAACCATTCCGCTTCGCTGGATTCATCTGGAGGACGGAACCGAAGAACCCCTGGTTCGTATCAATACTCAGACCGGCTGCAAGGACGGTGTGATGCGCGTGGATCCGCATCCGGCCTGGTGCAGAGAGTGGCGATACGTGGTATTCAATGCCTTTGAAGGCGGAACCCGCCGCGTCTTTCTCGCGGATATGAAGAATGTGCTTTAACTGGAGAAACAACCCATGAAGAAATCGGATTTCAAAAAAACAATTGAGGAAATGCCCCCGGAAGAAGTCGCCGCATCGCAGAAGGCCTTTACAAAGATGAAACTTCCCCGGATCGATGTGCTGGACTTTGTATACAGTGACCGGACTGAGGTAGTCTATGAGTTTCCGGAACTCTCCGCGATCTGTCCCATGACAGGTCTTCCGGATTTTTACACGGTGACCATTCAATACGTGCCGGCCAAGTCTGTGCCGGAACTCAAGAGTCTTCGGAATTATCTGCTGGCATTTCGGGATGTGCCTGTGCTGCATGAACACCTGACCTGCCGGATTTATGAGGATTTCAGCAAGCGCGTCAAGCCGGAAGAACTCGACGTAACCCTGGATGTGAGCGTGCGCGGCGGCATCCGGACAAGAGTCACCCGGACCTGAAATGCTTTTCTTCCTTTTTGGTTGACTTTCCTTCGAGGCCTGACTACAATAGCCCAAAAACGAATGGAGTTGACATTATGAAACGCAGAACAGAGCAGGAATATCTCACCTTTGACGACATTCTTCTTGTGCCTTCTTTTTCAACGGTTAAGCCTTCGGACGTGAATACCAGTTCGGATTTTGTGTCCGGCATTAAACTTAATATCCCAATTATCTCTGCGGCAATGGATACCGTGACCGAATCCTGTCTGGCCATTGCTTTGGCCCAGCAGGGCGGAATCGGTATTATCCACAAGAACATGACCCGCAAGGAGCAGGCATCCGAAGTCAGACGGGTAAAGCGATCCGAAAACTTTATTATCTCAGATCCGGTTACAATGACCCCTGATGACAAAATCAGTGCGGCAAAGAAAATCATGAAGGAAAAGAATATTTCCGGCCTTCCCATTATACAGGGCAAGAAACTGGTCGGCATTCTGACCAATCGCGACCTTAACTTTCAGGAAGAAGATGCCGCTTTGATCAAAGAAGTAATGACAAGGGACAACCTGATCACCAGTGGATCGGATACCAATATCAGCCAGGCCAAGGAAATTCTCAACACAGGCAAAGTGGAGAAACTGCCACTGGTTGATGAGTCCTTCAACCTGACGGGGTTGATTACAGCCAAGGATATTGAAAAACTCGAGTCTTTTCCCAATGCCTGCAAAGACGGCAGGGGGCGGCTCTGTGTGGGGGCAGCCGTAGGCGTTGACGATCACAGCCGGGTGGAAGCCCTGCTGGAAGCGGATGTGGATATTCTTGCCGTGGACACGGCTCACGGCCACTCCGAAGGGGTTGGAAATACGGTTGAGGAAATAAAACGGAATACAGACAAACCGGTGATTGCCGGGAACGTTGCGACCCGGGAAGCTGCGCAGTATCTGGTCGAAAAAGGCGCGGATGTGATCAAGGTCGGCATTGGTCCCGGATCCATCTGTACAACACGTGTGGTTGCCGGAGTGGGAGTTCCACAGGCCAGTGCGATCATGGACTGCTTCAGTTACTGCTGTGAAAACAATGTTCCGATTATCGCAGACGGCGGTATCCGTTTCTCAGGCGATATTGCCAAAGCCATTGCCGCAGGCGCACATGCTGTCATGATCGGCAGTCTCTTTGCCGGAACCGCGGAAAGCCCGGGAGAGATGATCTTCTACCAGGGCAGAACATTCAAAACCTACCGGGGAATGGGGTCGCTCGGTGCCATGGTCAAGGGCAGCAAGGACCGGTATTTTCAGGGCGAACAGACTCAGGCATCCAAACTCGTTCCCGAAGGCATTGAAGGACGAGTCCCGTACAAGGGATCCGTGGCCGAATACGTCTATCAGCTGGTGGGCGGACTCCGCGCCGGCATGGGATACTGCGGCGCATCCACGCTTGCCGAGTTACGGGACAATACCGAGTTTATCAAAATATCGGCGGCTTCTCTCAAAGAGAATCACCCGCATGACGTTTCCATCACCAAGGAAGCCTCCAACTACACGCTCAGATAATCGAACATGAAAAAAAGCCTTCCGTTGATTTCGCTGCGGCTTCGAAGAGATCACCTGGAGCCGGAAATCCTTAAAGAGCACCTGGACATGATCCGTGGCCATCCCGCTGCCTGTGACGCGGTATGGCTGTGGAGCGACAACTCCTTTCCGCCCCTGGATGTGCACCGGGATCACGCAGAGAAAATGGGAGCTGCTGCACAGGCGTTCCGCCAGTCCGGCATCGCTGTTTCGCTTCAGATAACCAGTACTTTGGGCAGCTGGGGGCATGCCGGATACTTTGACTGCCGCGGGCTGACCTGGCAGACACTTGTTGATTTCAATGGTATGTCCCATCCGGGCCTTTCCTGTCCGCGCACCCCTGAATTTCACGCGTATCTGGATCAGAAGACCCGGGCATACTGCGCCTGGCAGCCGGACCGGCTGTGGATTGACGACGATCTGCGCATGAACGGGGGACCTCGAAATCGATACGGCTGTTTCTGCGACCTGTGTCTGACGGAATTCAGCAGAATGTCGGACCGCATATGGGAGCGGGAACCCCTTGTCCGCGCGCTCAACAAAGAAAATGACATTGACCTGCGCACCCAGTGGCTGACATTTATCCGTGAGAGCCTGGTCCGCGTGGCCCGGACGGTTGGAAGGGTTGCGGTGGATGCAGCCCCCGACTGCCGCTTGGGATTTCAGCACATCGGCATTGCGGAATTCGGCTACAACGGGCCGGACTGGACCCCTGTGCTGGACGCACTCCATGAGGCAAGCGGAACGCCCGTGGGCAGCCGCCCCGGGCACGGGTTCTACAACGACCACGCGCCGCGTGATATGCTGACCAAGGGCATGATGACCAGCCTTCAGAACCAGCGTCTTGCTGAACACGTGGATGCGGTCTGCTACGAGTGCGACAATCTGCCCGGAACCGTATTTGGTAAGAGCGCGCACGGAACCGCTCTGGAGTGCACCCTGGCCATAGCCCAGGGCTGCAACAGCCTGTCTCTGACCTCGCTTCAGTTTATTCATGAACATAACTGGCACGAAACCATGCTCTCAACCGTTGCAGACTGGCGTCCATTCTGGGACTGCCTTGTCCGGGCCAATCAGGACTCACAGAATACGGGCGTGGAGGTCGTGCTCAGCCGCGAACAGGCCATGCGGAAAATGGATAGCGGCGAACCGCCTTTTGCCTGGAGTGAGACCTCTTTCGGCACGCTCTTTACCGGCACCATCCCCCTGGGCCTGCCCCTGTGCTGGAATCCCGAAGCCCCGGCTGCTTTGCTTTGTGCGGATGCGGCCAGTGGAATCCGTTGCAGCGAATTAGAGGAATTAAAATCCCGCGGCCTGATCCTGGACGGTCCGGCTGCATACTCCCTGCAAGGTTGCGGTCGTGCCCCGCTGTCGGACTGGCGGATACCTCTGCTGTGTGATGCTGATGAATATCAGCATGGATCCGACCCCACCCCTTGAACTCTCCCTCTGTGACGGATCCGATCTCACTTGGACCTGGCATCGTCCCACTGAAAAGAGCCTCACCATGGACGGAGCCGATCCACTCTCTCTTCCGCCCTTGAAACCATGGGGGGCAGGCGTTCTGATTCCGGAATGACCGCAACAGAAACAAATAATTTCATTGATGTCTGATGATCCCATGTATAATAAAGCAAAAAGAAAACTATTCTTATTTTTAATCAACCGTACATAAGGAGAAAGATCATGATTAAGAAGATTCAGGAAATGCTGGGTAAAGAGGGTGCGTCACTTCTGGAACACAGATGCGTTTTTCCAGGCGAAAACCTGCATGTGCCGGGTCCGGATTTTGTGGACCGGGTTCTGGTTCATTCCGACCGGAAATCACCCGTACTCCGAAACCTTCAGGCGCTCTTTAATCACGGCAGGCTTGCAGGAACCGGGTATGTGTCCATCCTGCCCGTGGACCAGGGAATCGAACATACCGCAGGTGCTTCCTTTGCCCCCAATCCCGCGTATTTTGACCCGGAAAATATTGTCAAACTGGCCATTGAAGGCGGATGCAACGGCGTGGCCTCCACCCTGGGCGTGCTCGGTTCAATTACCCGCAAGTACGTGAGCAAGATTCCGTTTATTGTTAAACTCAATCACAACGAACTGCTGACCTATCCCAATACTTACGACCAGATTTTATTTGCTGATGTAGAGCAGGCCTTTGATATCGGTGCCGTAGCTGTAGGCGCGACCATTTATTTCGGATCGGATGAAAGCGAACGCCAGATTCAGGAAATCTCCGAAGCCTTTAAATACGCGCATGAACTGGGCATGGCCACCATTCTGTGGGCATATCTGCGCAACTCGGATTTCAAGACCAAAGAGCAGGATTATCATACCGCAGCCGACCTGACCGGTCAGGCCAATCATCTGAGCGTCACCATTGAGGCGGACATTGTCAAACAGAAACAGCCGACCTGTAATGGCGGATTTACTGCCATTAAATTTGGAAAAACCCATGACAAAATGTACAGCGAGTTGACCACGAACAACCTTATTGACCTTACGCGTTACCAGGTCATCAATTGCTACATGGGACGCTCCGGACTGATCAATTCGGGAGGTGCCTCGTCCGGAGAGAGTGACCTGGCGGATGCGGTCAAAACCGCGGTTATCAACAAGCGCGCCGGCGGCATGGGCCTGATCTCCGGCCGCAAAGCCTTCCAGAAGCCCATGAAAGAGGGCGTGAAGCTGCTGAATACGATTCAGGATGTCTACCTATGTGAGGAGGTGACCATCGCCTGATACAAAATCGTAATCGATATCGGTATCGAACCAGGATAAGAAATCGAAAACCGATACCGATTTCGATAGTGAAACAGATTTGTTTGTTATTTGAGTGGGAATGATTCATGACTGAGATTGCGGTTATAGCTTTGTATATTCTGAGCGGCATTCTGTGTATGGTGGGCGCTGTGCTTTCAGCGATTACCATCTCCGGCACCTGGCTGGTGCTGGGTGCTTCCGTGATTCTGGCCCTGATCCGGGAGGATCCGTTTCCGGGCAACGGAACGCTTATTGCCTTTTTTGCGGTTGCCGCCATGGTGGAGATTGTTGAAGTAACTGCTTCCATGTGGGGGGTTAAGAAAAAAGGGGGTTCCACCCTGGCCGGTCTGGCATCCATTGCAGGCGGTATTGCCGGTATCTTCTTCGGATTTGCCATACCCATTCCGATTCTCGGAAATTTGATCGGCATGGTGGCGGGCGGATTCATTGCCGCGTATCTGGTCGAGTGCCATCGCCTTCAAAACAGTGAGCAGGCCATGCAGATCGCAACCGGTGTAATTATCTCCCGGCTGCTGGTCATGTTCCTTAAAGTGATTGTCACCATGGGCATGATTGTCTGGCTGATCATGGGGATGCTGCTTTGAAGTATCCGGTTTCTCAGAAAAAGATCGACGACCTTGAGAAACGCATGCAGGAACTGGGTATTGACGAGAGCGATATTGAAGAACTTTTTGCCCGTTCCAGCGGTAAGGGCGGCCAGAAGGTCAACACCTCCGACTCCTGCGTCTACATCAAGCACAAACCCACCGGCATTGAGATTCGCTGCAGTGAAGAGCGGTCCCAGGGATTGAACCGGTTTCTGGCCCGGCGGCGGCTGGTGCAGAAAATTGACTTGATCCAGAACCGGGAAAAGAGCGAGAAACAGAAACAGATCGAAAAGATCCGGCGTCAGAAACGAAGGCGCTCCAAACGCGCCAGGGAAAAGATGCTGGAAAACAAACGCAAACAGTCTGAGAAAAAAGAGCGACGCAAAAAGATTGAACCATGAGGTATGAACCATGAAACTTAAGAAACACAATGCCAATCCGGTTATTGGGCCGTTGGAATCCAATGCCTGGGAATCTCAGATCACTGCCAACCCGGCCGCGTGGCTGGATCCGGAGAGCGGCAATATCCGGATTCTGTACAGGGCATCCGGCCATGATCCGGAACTGTTCGTCTATCTTGGCATGGCCGAGAGCACGGACGGACTGAATTTCACGCGTGTATCCACAGAGCCGGTCTTCCGGCCAACACCTGACGGGCTGGATGCCGGATGTGTGGAAGACCCCCGCGTTACACCCATGGGGGACGGCAGTGGTGCGGCCCGGAATACGGAACCGAACACCCGGCCATGTGGCTGCTCAGTTCTGAAGATCTGCTCAAGTGGGATTACTCCAAAAGTGTTCTGCTGGCCACTGCCGCGTATGACTGGGAAGTCAAGATCGGGGGCAATACACCACCCATCCGCACCGGGCACGGCTGGCTGACGCTCTACCACGCCAAGGGGCCGGATGCCTATTACCGTCTGGGGGCCATGCTGCTGGACCTGGAGGATCCGTCGAGAGTCTGTTACCGTACGCGCGATCCCATTCTGGAGCCAGAGGAAGAGTGGGAAACCAATGGATGCTACAGCGGCGGGGGCGTGGTCTTTCCCTGCGGAAAAGTGCTCAGAGACGGAACGCTCTTTGTCTACTACGGCGGTGCGGATAAATACGTGGGCGCGGCATCCTGTGACTATTCCGAACTTATGGAATATCTTCTTTCCTGCCCGGTCTGATTTTTTTTCAAAATAATGTTGGATTCCTATGATTTCCGCTATATGCTTATGAAAACAGGAGATAAATGTGATCATCGATGAAGCGGTCCAGGCAGTTAAGTCATGCAACAGCAACGCTTTCCGGCATATTATACGGGAGTTCGGTATGGGAGTGCGTGTGCTTGTTTCCATGCTGCTTTGGGATAAGACGGCTGTGGATGATGCGGTTCAGGAGACATTTATCTATGTATTTGAGCATATCAGCGAGTATGAACCCGACACGCAGTTTCAGGCCTGGATTAATGCTGTGGCCCGAAATATTGCCAGAAAATACCAGAAACAGCTCTCGCGGGAAGCTCAGCGCCAGGAAAAAACGCGGATGAATATTCAAAGCATTCTGGAAGGGCATCTGGCAGAGGCACATGCAAAGGGCTCGACACTGGACCGGATGGGAAAACTCAAAGAATGTGTACAGAAGCTTCATGGCAAGGTAGCGTATATCATTCAGGAGCGCTTTTTCAGAAATCGTCAGGTTCGGGATATTGCAGAGCAGATGGAGATTACACCCAATGTGCTGAGTGTGAACATGAACGTTATGACAGCGATCATATCCGGACTCGTTACTCTTTTTACTTCACTGTTTCTCAGCCATCGACCATCGTCTATAGAACATCGACAGCAGTCCGTTGCGGTCCGTTCTCTTGCTATTTTTCGCGTAGCGAGAAATTAGACATGGCTTTGCCGATTCGAATGAGTCTTTCCAGCGGACATTCAATGGGCATGGCTCCGCCGGAGGTGAAGATCAGACCGCGGCTGTCTGCGAGTCCTTCAAGCGTGGACTGCACATAGTTGTAAATGTCTTTTTCTTCCCACTGCGTGAGCATGGCAGCGTTCATGCCGCCAGCCAGAACCATGGTCGGGTTGACAGCCCGGCCGTCCGCAAAGTGAGTATCTCCGATCGGAGGCGGGGTAAAGGATTCCCAGCAGTCTGCACCGACCTGATTGATCTGACCAAGCAGTCCCTTGAGCGTACCGCACATGTGAAGGATGTGGTATTTGCCTGCTGCCTTTACCATGCGGTTGATGCGCTGTTTGAGGGGAAGCACAAATTCCTCGTAAATGTCCGGAGAAATCAGAGAGAGCGAGGTGTTCTCTTCGGTGCAGATGTATTTGGCGTCGGTATTGATCAGCCGTTCATACTGCTGGATGGATTTCTCAGCCATCATGTCGTACAGCATGCGGACTTTTTCCGGAAAGTCCTGCAAATGGTAGTAGAGATGCGGAATACCCGCTTCAAACTGAACCAAAAGCATGATCGGAGTCCCGCGCATGCGCGTGACAACAATTCCCTGATCTCCGACACTCTCGAGCGTCTCCCGGTGAACATCCGGTACCACATCAAACGTTGTGTGTTCGATGACATAGGCCATGGTATCATAGTCTTCCGGAGTCTTAAGCGGGAACTCCTTGATGTGGGACGTCCGGGTTTCCGGGCTGTAGGAGGTGACTCGCCGCAGTTCACCTGCAGGTGTGCGTGTGATCATACAGGTGTCACAACCGTCTGTATTCTTTTCAACCGTTACGGTGCTGTCCGGTTTTTCCTGGATCAGCCGGTCCCAGCCGATCGCGTCCGCGTGGATTTCTCGCGCAAATTCTCGGATGGTCATATTCTGAAACGTTGAACTTGTTCCGGAGCGGTAGTGACCAACAAACACCTTGGGTGCCCAGGGAATACGGTCTACAGATTGAAAACGCAACGCTGCCTCCAGGCGTTCCTTTCCGGTCATGCGGCTCATGCTCATATTTAATCTCCCTGTCTGAGTGAATAATCATTCGAATCGTTACTGTAATCATAGTCTGGTAATCCCTGAATATCCATAGCCCGGGAATGTTTTTATTTGCACTGAAACGGTGATTAAATAAAATATACGTTCATATGATTGTAACCAAAACTCCATACAGCCGTGAACGTTTCCTGATGTTGCTTGGGGATCGGTCCGTATCCATGATGTTTACGGAAGCGTATTGTGGATACCAGTCGTTCTCATCGGTATGTGATATTCCGCTCCGCAGAATCCCGGACCACCTTGTTTTCTTTCTTTCAGCCGGTACCGGGCGGATCAAAATGAACAGTGCTCATCAAACGATCCGACCCGGGACCGTTGTCTGGTTTCAGCCCGATTCAGAGCATGGACTGTTTTTTGAGAAGAACGCGACCCGGTATACGCTTCGGTTCAGGCTGGTTCAGACAGGTCAATCCATTTGTCTGGACTCTCCGCCGATTGTTCAGAAGAACGCGTGGCATCTTCAAGATCACTTTACAGGGCTGATTCATAACCGGATGCTGGATCTGCCGTATTCAGATTCTGCGCTGAGATCCATGTTCGCGCTGCTGAGTATCGAGGTTTTCCGGAGCAGCGGGGAGCAACAGCAGCGACCGCCGCGGTTGGGGGCTGCGCAATGCGACCAGATTTTACGATTTGTTCATTCGCGGATTATCGGCCGGATTCAGCCCGGGGACATGGCTGCGGTTCTGCGTCTCTCACCGGATTACTTTACCCGGGTATTTACGCGCACGTTCGGTATTTCACCACGCAAGTGGCTGCTTCGGGAACGGATTCGGTGTGCGGCCCGCGACCTGTTGCACTCCTCCTGCAATATCACGGAGCTGGCCTATGAATACGGATACGAGGATATTTATCTCTTCAGCCGCCAGTTCAAGCGTGTGACCGGGCTCAGCCCGACTGCCTACAGAAACCGGCATGCAAACAAAGGAACTGATCCGGTCTGATTGACACCCTGCATATAATCAGGTATTAAAATATCTTTCACGCACAATCCAACCGGTTATAATGACATCATATATAATAACCGTATTGTTTCTAATTAGTTACAGATGGATATTTCAGACAGGAAGGCATTGAGAAATGATTCAGTGACTGAAGATGAAGAAAAGAAAAAGGTCTCCAGCCATGTGATCCGCAAATATTACAGTGAAAGCGTGCAGAACATGGCAAAAGAGCTTGAGACGTCCGATACCGTCAGACGATTTGGTGTTATTGGCGGAGAGGGGCAGAAAGAGAAAGAATCGGATCGCAAACCCGAAACCATCAAGCTCCCGTGGTACGCGCAGGTGAAGTATGCTGCGCTGTTGATGGTGGGGGTTTTGATTGCCATGTATTTTATCAACGAGTACCAGTACAGCCAGACCGAGGATATCATCCGGGCGAGGCTCAAGAAATTTTACGGCAAGGTGGAGATTGAGCGCGGTGGTGAAGCCATACCCGCACAAAAGGACATGCAGCTCCATAACAACGACCGCATCCGGACTCAGTCCGATGCAAGTGCGGTCATGGAATACACGGAAGAAAAGACGCGTGTGGAAATCTCCCAGCATACCGATGTCAGGATTCGCAAGGACAAGGGATAGAAGCTCTTTGACCTGGCAGGCGGTCGGGTGGACCTGAGAGTTGATAAACAGCCGGAAGGTGCCGGACTAAGAGTCACCACTCCGCACGCACACGTGGATGTGGTGGGTACGGTATTCAGCGTGGATGTGTCAAAGACACCTGATACGAAAACACAACCCGGAGGAAAAGATAACCCCCACGATTTTGAAATCTCAAATCTGAAATCTGAAATCCCACGCACTCGCGTGGAAACCTACGAAGGCAGGGTCCGTGTTACGCGCAAGGTCGACAGCAGGACGTGTATGCTTGCCGTTGGTCAGCATCTTTGTGTGACCGATTCAACAGATAAAAAGCTCGCAGCAGCAGACATATCAGGCTGGGCAGGCATCCGAAAGGGGCCTGACGGAGAGATTCTGCGCCGATTCGTGTGGGATCTGGCCGGCAAGGGCTCCCAGGGCCTTGAACTCGTCAAAGGGCGCTGGAAATGGCACGAGACGGAATACGGAAAACCTTTTGGAGGCATGGAGGTTGGAAAGGAACCGGTAATTTTCATGCTTCCGGCGCGTCTGACTGGAAGGCCATGCAAGGTGTTCATCACGAGCTACGATGTGGGCCGGCGAGAGGAACGAACGCTATTTGGCATAGTTCTGGGGACCGCGCGCAAAGCGCATCCGTTCCGGCAATGGTTTGGCAAAGTGGATATGGGTTGGAAGCGCATAATCGACATATGGGTTAACGGATCGTGTTCTCTGACTGCCGTCTACTATTACAATCCCAAGCGTTTCGGGCAATATATGCGCGAGTATACCGGCCCGCCCGATGCAGTGCATCTGACGGCAAAGAACACCGGCATACAGCGGATCTCCATGGAGGAAGTCCCCACGGCCACTCTGCCCGAAGCGTTACGTTCTGACAAAGCGTGGGAAACGCTGAAAAAGGCGATGTCCTGGTACCGTTGCACGTGGGACGGGCGGGATACCGGGATTGTCAAGAACCCAGCGACACATGGGAGTTTCAAAAAGAAAAATAACTATCTTTGAAAAGGAGTAATGTCATGCGCGCATTCATAAATACAGTTGCTGTTTGCTTCTTTTGCACATTAATTGCGGCTGTTGCCTGTGCCGAGGAAACCAAGCTGACAGTATCCGATCCGGGCTATTTTGGCTGTTCCTTGTCCGTATCCGGAAACCGTGTGCTGGTCGGGGACTACTACGCAGACAACAAAGGGGCGGTCTACGTTTTTGAGCATGACGGGACGTCCTGGGCTCAGAGTGCCAAACAGACGGCCTCGGACGGCGCAGCATCCTGCTTTTTCGGGCGTGCGGTATCCGTGTGCGAAAACTGGGCCGTGATAGGTGCCTACAAAGCGGATGCGGCCTATGTGTACGAGTTCGGCAGCACGCCTCCTTCGGCTTCTGACCAGACCGAATCGGCTGTTGCAGCGCAGGAGATCGTGATCGATCTTGCGGCAGCGGTTTCTGGTTCCCGGCCGAGGCGGCGGGAAAAGCGAGAATATCGCGCGCAACCGACACGTTAACGCATTGGTACTGTACAAGCTGGAATTTAGATAGTCCCTGATCAAGCGCTATTAGCATAGAAATGGTCATATTTTATTTAAGAAAAAGCCTGAAATACCCATAAATACTGGTATAATTGAGTTCAAACCAAAACTAATTTTATCAGCAAAGGGGCATTTCAGGTGAATAAAAATGATAAAAGAAAACACAGCAAAAGCAAGCGGAAATTATCAAAGCGACTGAAAAATATTCCCGAGAGTAAGTCGGCCCCGATGTTTACTCAACACCAGATCAATTAC
>CAZGEP010000076.1:0-21125 GCA_964524955.1 uncultured Planctomycetota bacterium
AGAGGTTTTATCGGCAGTATTCATCATAATCTTTAATATTGACAATGCACTAGTTCTTACTATTGCGCTCTTTCCCAGGGCAAATCAAAAAACCTGCTTAAATCTCCGAAGCTTCCGATTAACAAGAGAATGCGATTCCGGGTTCAAATCAAGTCAATACAAGAGGACGAAACACACTATTTTGAAGTCCTGAAGTATATAGACAAGAATCTGACGGAACACTCACGTATATTCGAAAAAAAGCAACTGAACCTGGGATTTATCCTGTCCAAGGGAGAGATAGTGATTGATGACGTGGATATCCGTTTCTTCCGCAGTCCGTAATATTTTTTATTCCCTCCGACCCGTTACCGGATACTCAACGATGAAAGTACTGCCCTCTCCTTCACGGCTGGTCACGCGGATGGTGCCGCCCCGGGCTTCCACCAGCTTCCGGGCTACGGCCAAACCCAGCCCGGTACCCCTGCCGCTGGATGTGTAAAAAGGCTCAAAAATATGTTCGACCACCCCGGCATTCATTCCGCAGCCGTTGTCACTGATACGGATTTGAATGGTGTGCCCCTCTCTTCGGGTTTGGATACGGATTGTTCCCCCGTCCGATCCAACAGCGGATTTTGCATTGTCCAGGATGTTCATCAGCACCTGACGAAGGCCGGATTCATCGGCCAGGACAATCAGGTTTTCTCCGGCCAAATCTTTTTCCACGCGGATGTTGTTTTCTGTAAAAACCGGATCCAGAAATCCGGCTACGCTTAGGACGACTTCGTTGATATCCACCTTCTCACCGGGTCGGTCCGGCGGACGGGCAAAGTTCATGTAACGGGTCACCAGACTGTTCAGGCGTTCGATTTCGGCAATGGTCTTTTCCAGAAGCGGCGGATTTCCGCTGGTCTTCCCCATGGACTTGAGGTTAAAGAGGATAGCATTCAGTGGATTTCGAATCTCATGGGCCAGGCCGCTGGCAACTTCCCGTGCTTCTTGTTCACTGCTTGCGATCTTTCCCTTCAGCCGCTCTGTCTTTCTCTGCACCCGGATGCGAATCAGGGGCAGAATTCCGGTCACAGCCAGAACAAAAATACCGAGCGCGCAAAGAGGAAACCCTATCGGCGGAGTAAGCACGGCAGCAGAGAGTCGGACTCGAATCACGCCCATGCCCCGTCCGTCAACAACCAGCGGAATATCAAATTCCATGTTTCGGGGTTCCTGCGTTTGCGGTTTATCGGACAGCACCTGACGATGATTGCGGATAATCACGGTCCGGCCTCTTCCGGTCAGACTCATGCCCGTAACTTCCGGACAGGTATCCATAATGTTTCGGATCTCTCGCTGGATAAACTGGATGTATTCACGGTCGGCCATCACAGCGCCGGAGCGCTGCCTGAAAAATGCACGGGTCTTTTCCACGATCGCAAATCCGGATTTGTCCAGCAGACGTCTGATCCGGGCTTGCGGGGTTGCGGCAAACAAATGCAGAAGCAGTAGAATACCGGCAAAGGAGAGTATCAAACTCAATACCGCAAGAACGGTTCTTCCGGTTACATGTGCTTGTCGTACGGTCCGCATTTTCACGTTATTCTTTTCATCACTTCGTAGAGCATGATTGCACCCGCCACAGATGCGTTCAAAGACTCCACGCCATTGGATATGGGAATAGAGACATGTTGCGCGAATTCAGGCAAAGCCGCTTGATCAATCCCTCTGGCTTCGTTTCCGGTCATGACCACCACTGGTTCGCTCAGAGATATATGTTCAAGAGACTCTCCGCCTGAGGGGATCCCTGCCAGAACCTGCGCCGACGCTGACCGGACCATTTCCAGGACACGATCCCATTCGCAGCTGAAAACCGGGAAACTCAACACCGAACCGCTGCTGCTCCGGACAACCTTTGGATTCCAGGTATCGGCGCAGGGAGCAACAGAGAGAAACGCGGCAGCACCCAGGGCTTCAGCAGTTCGGATCAGGGTTCCCATGTTGCCGGGATCCTGCACCTGGTACGCGCAGACTACGGCACCTTTACGCGGAAAATCCGTCGTATCCGGTGCCGAAGGAATATCCAGCACCATGGCAATTCCCTCGGACGCATGGGTATTCGAGAATTTCCGATAACACGTGTCTGTACACTGGATCATCTCCGCACCCAGGTTCTGCAATTCACTGATCGTTCTGTGCGATGTGTAGTTTTCCGTAAACAGAACCTGCCGGGGCCGGACATTTCTGCGGACGGCTTCCAAAGCGGACATTTCTCCTTCGGCCATATACAGCCCGGTCTTTTTCCGGTGTTTGGCCAGTTTCAACAGAGAAAGGGTCTTGATCAGCGGATTGTCTGTACTGAAAATATGTTTCATGGAAATCCGCCCCGGCGGAATCATTCGTCCAGCATTTTTTTTGCCGTGGTTTTCTTGCGTTGAACGGTCTGCTCGCCTTCCTTAACCTCTTTGCGTATGGTGGTTGAATCGGTGACATTCGCAACCGTCGGATTTCCTCCAAAGAGATTCAGCAGGTATTTGGAGAGGGTTTCCATTGTGGGACCGTACCGGTTGTGATACAGGTAATACTCCAGGTCGTAACCGACTTCTCCCGCGTTCTGATAACGCTTGTCCAGATCCCGTTCCAACATTTTGAGTATGATTTTTTCAAGGTTTTCCGGTAGCTCCGGATTGAGTTTTATCGGACTGGGAATCTCCTTGGTCTGCACGTAGTCCAGAGCCTTACGAATATTCGGTGAATAAAAGGGATTCACTCCAGTCAGCAGTTCATAGAAAACAATGCCCAGGGAAAAAATATCCGACCGGCGGTCGGTCTTTTCATATCGGGCCTGCTCCGGTGACATGTATTCCACCTTGCCCATAATCACTTCGCCCTCTTCGTCTTTCATGAAGTTGGCGGCCTTGGCAATGCCGAAATCGGTAACCTTAACCTGACCGCCCTCCGCAACCAGCATGATATTCTTTGGGTTAATGTCCCGGTGTACAATACCAAGCAGGTTTCCCTTCTCGTCTTTTTTATTGTGCGCGTACTCCAGGCCCCGGCAGATCCGGCTGATAATAAAAACCGCGATGTCAAGCGGAATCTCTTTTCTGACTTCTTCGTGGCGGATACAGAACTGCTGAAGATTCCAGCCGTTGATGTATTCCATGGCAATATAATAGCCTTCGCCGAATCGTCCCATCTGGTAGATCTGGACAATATTGTGGTGAATCAGGTTGGCGACCAATTTGCCTTCGCCGAGAAACCGTTCCGCAAAATCCCGATCCTGTACATATTTATCCAGGATCGTCTTGATGGCAACGACTTTCTTAAATCCTTCAATACCAAGAAGCTCAGCCTTGTAGACGATTCCCATTCCGCCCCGGGCCAATTCTTCCAGCAGATTGTAGGTATATTTCTCTTCCAGCGTTCCAATCATTGTGGTATCTCCATGAAAAAAGCAATTGTACTTTATCTATTCCCTGTTTCAATATAAATTTTCCTGTCAAATGGTTTTCTCTTGACATGCAAAGGCTTTATGAGCATAATTACTGTCGATTGCCATGGTTAACCATAAATAAATTATAACCTGATACAAAGCTGAGGACGAATTTCCGAGATGAATGACAGCAACAAAGACAACAACAATCAAAACAAACCGCCGGCCCCCAAGGTTCCCCGCGGGCTGATTCTTTGGGTGCTGGTCTTTGCCCTGATGCTCCTGCTGGTTCAAGCGCTTCTGACTCAGTCGGAGAACACCAAGAATGCTACCATTTCCGATCTGAAGAAACATATTCGCAATAACCAGGTTAAAAAGATCGTTAAAAAAGGCAATGAGTATTCCTGGACCCTGGTCGATGGCGTTCCCGCGGATGAAAAGAACACGTTTTACGCCAAAGGACCCGATCCGATCACCGACAGTCTGGACCAGCTGATTGATGACCATGAAAAAGACGGTCTCAAGCTGGTCTATGAAAATACGCCGATCTGGATTACGGCTCTACTTTCGATGATCCCCTGGCTGCTGCTTCTTGTATTCATCTGGTTTTTTCTCTTCCGGCAGATGCGCAGCAGCAGTGGAAGCCTGCTCTCCTTTGGCAAAAGCCGGGCCGTGGAGGTCAGCAAGCAAAAAGTCAAGAAAACATTCAAGGATGTTGCCGGGATCGAAGAAGCCAAAGAGGAAGTGGAAGAAATCGTGGACTTTCTGAAAAACCCTGGACGGTATCACAAACTCGGCGGTAGAATTCCCAGAGGCGTGATGCTGATCGGTCCTCCCGGAACCGGCAAGACCCTTCTCGCAAAAGCCATTGCCGGTGAAGCAGGCGTTCCGTTCTTCAGTATCAGCGGATCAGACTTTGTGGAAATGTTTGTGGGGGTGGGCGCATCCCGTGTGCGGGATCTCTTCCAGCAGGCCAAGAGTACGTCTCCCTGTATCATATTCCTGGACGAAGTCGACGCGGTCGGCCGAAAACGCGGCTCCGGCCTGGGCGGTGGACACGATGAACGGGAACAGACCCTGAATGCCATCCTGGTTGAAATGGACGGATTTGAGTCGGATGAAAACATTATCGTCATGGCTGCAACCAACCGGCCGGATGTTCTGGATCCGGCATTGCTTCGACCCGGTCGTTTTGACCGCCGCATCTATGTCGATCTTCCCGACATCAAGGGCCGCGAAGACATTCTTAAAGTTCATGCCAGAAAAATCAAGATGGGTAAAGACGCGGAACTGTCCAGGATTGCCAAGGGAACCCCGATGTTTGCAGGGGCGGATCTTGAAAACCTGATCAACGAAGCCGCCCTGATCGCAGGCAAAGCAGACAAGAAGTCCGTTGGCATGGACGATCTGGAAGAGGCCAGGGACAAAGTCTGGTGGGGCAAGGAAAAGAAAAGCCGGGTCATGGACACAGAGGATAAAAAGATCACGGCCTACCATGAAGCCGGCCATGCCATTGTGGGCATGTACATATCCAAGGTGGATCCGCTTCATAAAATCACCATTATCCCCAGAGGACGTGCGCTGGGTGCAACCATGTATCTTCCGGACAAGGATCAATACAACATCAGCCGGGAAAAACTGCTGGGGCAGATCGCCATGGCACTCGGCGGTCGGATTTCTGAAGAGATTTTTTGCGATGACATCAGTACCGGTGCGTCCAATGACATTGAAAAGGCCACTCAAATCGCACGAAACATGGTAGTTTCCTGGGGCATGAGTACAGATGTCGGTCCGATCAACTATTCGGAATCCGAAGAGCGCATCTTCATCGGCGGCAGCATCCGGCACAACCGGGACTACAGTGAAGAAACATCCCAAAGCCTGGACCATGAAATCTCGAAGATCATCAAAGCGCAGTATGAACTGGCCAGGAAAATCATCGTTGAACACAAAGATGAAGTGGAAAAAATCTTTGATGCACTGATGGAACGCGAAGTTCTTTCCGCAGAAGAAATCGAAGTGATCATTGGCCACAAGCTTAATCAGGATCAGGACTCGGACCCGGAAGAGACCGAGGATGAACACGATGATTCCCTGGCACAGGAATCAACTTTCCGGCCGGATGATCCCATGCCGGATACGCCTGGTATCAGCCCGTCACCGGCCTGAAATCCTTCGATTTTACGTCTCTTTCTTTCCCTCATCCTCTGCGGTAATCCCCTGAAAAGACCGCGAATAGAGGAAGTAGATTCCGAGCAGAACATCCACATAATCGGTTTCAACCTCTTCCAGCTGCAAGCCAAAACAATAAATATAGTTCACTTTTTTACACAATATCCATGTCCAGATCAAGACGATCACGGATAATCTCGCATTCGGGAAGGGCCTGGAGGAAACGTTTTCCGTAGTGTTTACGAATTACACGCGAATCCAGGATCACCACGATCCCCCTGTCAGTCTGACGCCGAATCAGTCGGCCGAATCCCTGTTTAAAACGGATAATGGATTCGGGAATCGTGTAATCCATAAACGGATTGCCACCTTTTTCCTTGATATCTTCGATGCGGGCTTCCACCAGCGGATGGTTGGGTACCGAAAAAGGAAGGCGGGTAATGATAACGTTGCTCAATGCTTCCCCCTGGACATCCACACCTTCCCAGAAACTCTGTGTGCCGAATAAAACGGAATTCACATCCTTTCTGAAGTCCCGTATCATATCCCCCCGGGTTCTTCCCTGCCCCTGAAGCATGACGGAAATGCCTATGGCCTGTATCTCGGCTTCCAGCTGTTGATATATCTTTTTCATGAGTCCGTAGCTGGTAAAGAGCACAAAGGCCTTTCCGTCGGTCTTGCGGATGTAATGCATGATGGCCCGGGTCAGCTGGGCCGGGTACTTCTCATGGGTGGGCGCTGAAATGGTTTCCGGAATAAATACGCGTACATTATTTTTGTAGTCAAAGGGAGAATCCGTGCAGAATGTCTTGACATTGTCTGCTCCGATCCTGCCACTGAAGTAATCAAATCCGCCGTTGCGGCCGGTTGTGATGGTCGCGCTGGTCATGATAACGGATTCAATGGAATCAAAGATATTCCGGCGGATCGCTTCAGCCACACAGACCGGTGCGCAGGTCAAAGAAATCCGCCGGTACCGTTTGCCGCTCAGTTCCACCCAGTACACCTGACCGCTCAATCCGTGACTGAGGAGAAGTTTCAGGCCTTCTCCGAAATTCATAACCTTATCCATATAGGAGTTGATCTCGGATTCCTCTTCTTTGCTGCGGGCTCCGGACTTTGCCTTGCGCAGCTCCATATACAGTTCGTTGAGTACCGGACTCATCGGATTAATCACAAAGTCTTTTGGAAAGCCTCGGGTATCATCAGCCCCGTTTTGATCCATCCAGAAACTGATCTCGCTGAAGAAAGCCTCACACATTTCATAACACTGCTCCGTAATCCGTGCAACACTCTCCTCTGCCCAATGCGTACGGAAGTATCCCTTGCGTTTGCGGTTGTCGTAGATTTTCCGAAGCAACCACGTCACCTGAGTATTGGATATCTCCTGCCCCAGATGCCGGGCTGCCACATCTTCTATAGTATGGGCTTCGTCAAAAACCACTGCGCTGTACGGCGGAAGAAAGGATACACCGCCCTGGCGAAGCGCCAGATCGGAGAAAAAGAGGTGGTGATTTACGACCAGAATATCCGCAGAATACATCCGCCGCCGGCTCTTCTGAAAGAAACATTTCTGGTAGTATCCACACTTTCTGCCCAGACAGTTGTTGTTTTCCGAACAGACCTCGGTCCAGATCGCCGGTTTGGGTGCGAATGCCATCCCTGAGAGACTTCCGTCACGAGTGGCAGATGCCCACTGTGAGATGGCAACCAGACCGGAGAGGTCTTCGTCATGAAAGAGAGCGTTCTTCTTATCCAGAGCACTCTCCAGACGCCGCAGACAGAGATAATTGGAACGGCCCTTGGCCAGTACCACGGTAAACTCCTGATCCATCACATCGCACAGAAAAGGAATATCCTTTTCCATCAACTGCTCCTGAAGATGAATTGTATTGGTGGAAATAACGGTCGGTCCTTTGAATTTCTCCACGGTCAATATCGCGGGAATCAGGTACGCGAAACTCTTTCCCACACCGGTTCCTGCTTCCACAATCAGGTGGTGTTTGTCTTCCAGAGCAGACATCACTTCAAATGCCATATCTTCCTGCTGAGGGCGTGTTTCATAGCCGGAAAAGCCAGATGCAATCCGCCCCCCGGAGCCGAGATATTCTTCGATACATTTGCGCAGCTTATTCACGTTTCCGCTTCCACTCTCCCCTGAACTCCGACACCGGATATTTTTTCTCGTTCTTTTTAAACTTATCGGTCAGGGCCGACGTCAGATCAATCCCCATCACATTGCACAATTCCATGGCATAGGTCACCACATCCGCGATCTCCTCCCGGACCTCACGGGCGGTCTCTGGCGACAATGTACGGGACTCCTCGGGTGTCAGCCACTGAAAGTGTTCGAGCAGCTCCGCAGCTTCCACACTAAGCGCCATGGCAATGTTCTTGGGGGTATGGTATTTTTCCCACTGCCGATCCTGGACAAACTTTTGTATCTCGACGCGGATATCTTCAATACAGGTCTCTTTATCGGATCCCATAATCTCCTCCGGTGATGAACACGCTGCGGCCACAGCGCTGTTGATGTATAGATCCGATTATACCATGAATCCATTCGGTCACAAAATTTATTTGATTTTTTTATCTATCGGACTACCATTAGTTTCTTTCAGTTGCTGTATGCAGTTGAATGGGTTTTATCAAAACCTTAATTTTAATACACGGTCGCAAAAGACCTGTCCAAAACCGGAGTGAAAATTATGAACATGCTTGGAAAAAGCATCCGTATGGAACGGATTATAGACAGAAATTCAAGACGAACCGTCATTGTTCCCATGGACCACGGGCTGACGTTAGGCCCCATCAAGGGAATCGAAGACATGAAAGACATGGTGGATGCCATGGCCCAGGGCGGCGCCAGAGCTGTACTGGGACATCTCGGACTTCCGCTTCATGGTCATCGCAGAGCCGGTCAGGATGTCGGGCTGATTCTCCATCTGTCCGGAAGTACGGTATGGGCACCAGACCCGAATGCCAAGGTTCTGGTCAATACCGTGGAAAACGCGCTCAAGATGGGTGCCGATGCAGTTTCCGTACACATCAACATCGGAGCGGAGAACGAATCAGAGATGCTCCGAGATCTGGGAGCGGTCTCGGTCGCGTGCTTGGAATGGGGAATTCCACTACTGGCAATGATGTATACTCGCGGAAAGAAAATTCTGGATGAAGCCGCTCCGGAGGCTGTCAAACATGCTGCACGAATCGCTGCTGAACTCGGTGCGGACATCGTTAAGGTCACCTATACCGGTAAGACCGAATCCTTTAAGGACGTTGTGGACGGCTGTCCGGTTCCCGTCGTTATCGCAGGGGGTGAAAAGGCAGAGAATGAAAAAGAAGTTTTCCAAAATATAAAAGGATGTCTGGACGCTGGCGGCGCCGGTGTGTGCATCGGTCGGAATGCCTTTGGCCATGACCGGCCGGCCAGTATGGTGCGTGCCATTTGCGCTATGGTCAATGACAACATATCCGTTGATCAAGCCCTCACATTGCTGGAAGAGGCTTAACATGAAAAGCGTATACGTAGATATTCGCCCCTGGAACAAAGAAACCGCGATATCAGCAATTGAAGCGGGCGCAGATGCGGTTATTCTTGAGAATGAACACATCGAAAACATCAGGGAACTCGGAAGAATCACGGTGGTAGCACCGGACGGTGACATCCGCCTGGGAGAGGATATTCTTGAAGAAGAAATCCAAACCAAAGAAGACGAAAATCGTATTGCCGGATACAATGGACGCAAGGTTATTGTGCACGCCGCGGACTGGTCTATCATTCCGCTGGAAAACCTTCTGGCTCAGACCCGGGGACTCTTTGCCCGGGTTACCACGCTCGAAGATGCGACCACGGCGCTGGGTATTCTTGAGAAGGGCGTAGACGGCGTTGTGATTAAGAATGCGGATCCCATTGAAACCCGGAAGATCATCTCAAGCATTAAAGCCTCGGGCGGGACCATTCCGCTGGAGGAATTTGAACTGACCGACATCCGCCAGCTTCCCCTGGGAGACCGGGTCTGCGTGGACACCTGCACCAACATGACACTGGGTGAAGGTATGCTGGTCGGAAATGCTTCCGACGCATTCTTTCTGGTTCACTCCGAGACCATTGACAACCCCTACGTAGAGAAACGGCCCTTTCGCGTCAATGCAGGCGGTGTACATGCATACATTATAACGGAAGACGGCGACACCCGTTACCTCTCCGAACTCAAGACAGGAGACAGTGTCACCCTGGTGAATTTCAAAGGAAAAACTCAAACCGCAATTGTCGGACGATCCAAGATTGAAAAACGCCCCCTGCTGCTCGTGGAAGCCAAAACCGCATCCGGAAAGACCGCGTCCCTGATCCTTCAGAACGCGGAGACCATCAACCTGACCACGCCGGAAGGAACCCCTGTATCTGTGGTAAAGATCAAACCCGGAGACAAAGTTCTCGGCCACACCGGTACCGCAGGCAGGCACTTCGGCATGCAGATCGACGAATCCATTGAGGAAAAGTAAGCCTTACGCCGAATGAATGTTTTCACTGTCTATCCCAGGCGCCAGGTCAAATCCGTCACATAGTGCCTGTTTGCCGGCTGCGAACCGCGCTGTTCAGCGAACTGAAGCGCAAAACGGAGTTTTTCCGAACGCCGAAGAACTTTAACCACCAATCGGTTGTCGCCTTTTTTGAATGTCACCGGGTCCCTACGGTCAACCGGGCAGAATGCCCGGTTCAGATCCGATTCATGAACCAATCTGCCGTTACACCAGATTTTAATTGCATCGTTACTGCCGATACGAAGCTCCAGATCCCGCTTGCGGTCGCAAACAACGGTTCCGAGTACATAAAAGCATGCTTCGCCAATCAAATCCGTTGACTGGTCCACCGGCCCCTTGATCACGGGCCGGGCGGAAACAGCTGTCTTTGTTTGATTGTGTATATCCAGAAAAAACTCCCGATCTTCTCCGAGTGCGATTGAGGGCAGCCCCGCATAATCCCAGGAAAGACGGACTTCGGGTTCGGGCCGCCGGACAGGAATGGGTACGACCTCCTTTGGCACATCAATAATGCGGCATTTGCGCGAACGTGCGCGCAGCATAACCAGGCCGGCACAGGCGGTTCGCTCCGCCACATGTTCTACACTGGTATCGTCTTTGGTACGGAGATCTATATCACAAACATAATTCGGACCGTTCTTCACCACCCACTGCCGGGGAATTCCCACAAGTCCGTAAATCAGTCCGAGTGTGGCCAGTGCTGTCGCACCTGTACAGTCGGTGTCAAATCCGATGTTCATGGCCAGGATACCGGTTTTCTTGAAATCGCCTTTGCCGTAAAGGAGCGCCATAATAGTAAACGGGACATTCACCCGGGTGTCGCAGGCATCCGGCACACCCAGTCGGGCGATCAAACGTTTGCGCGCCTCAAACACATCCAGCCCCTGGTCAAAAAAGGCAAGTGCAAGCGCCACACCCCGGGCAATATGACTTCCGACAAGAAGACGCCTGGAATGTTTATCGATCAGAGTTCGCAGATTGGATACATTCGATTCAAAGAACAGCTCTGACTGAAGACCGGCCCACATCTGCTCAGCTGCCACAGCCTCAGGACCGTGGTCGATCGAACCGTCAAGCGTACAGAGCCGCACTGCCAGCTCCGGATCCCCGGCAGCAACCATGGCCCAGATCTCTGAGCAAATCGCACACCCCATTCCATGCTCCTTGACATCGTTGTCAAAGGCCGGAGAGGCAGGAGGCAGAATTCCCTTCTCATGATTGCGGCGGAAATTTCCGTATTCTCCGGGTGGATACCAGCAGCGCTCAACCCAGATATCAATCAGATCCTTCTGACTGAAGTAAACGCCCCCGCTCCTCCATGGTCTCAAGAAACATAACCTGCATGGTCAAATCATCATTGGCCGGATACGTCTCAGGCCATACCTGATTCTCCTTAAAGTCCATCTTCACCCGGTATCCTTCCACCTGAGTCGCAATCACACCGCCGATAGATTTCGCATACCACCCTCCCATGAGGCGGTCCAGATAGTGAGCGTATGTCGTCTTCTTCATAATTCTTCTCCTGATAAGTCACTCGACTATTTATTCGGTGTTCTTCTTTCCATCCCGTCTACCTGCTCAAACAATCCAGGAATTTGCATCTGCCATCTGCCTTTCGATATCCTTGGCTGCCTGGTCAAAACCGGATTTTCCCAGCAAGGCAAACATGTTGGTCTTGTACGCCTCCACACCCGGCTGGTTAAAGGGATTGACACCGAGCATGTATCCGCTCAGCGCACATGCGTATTCAAAGAAATAGATCATCTGGCCCATGGTGCCTTCGTCAATCCGCTGCGGCTGAAGAGTCATGTTGGGCACCCCGCCGCTTCGATGGGCGACCGCTGTTCCCTGATAGGCTTTCCGGTTGATTTCCGAAAGATTTTCGCCTGCAAGATAATCAAGCCCGTCTTCGTTGCTCTGCGCTTTCGACACCGGAAGATCCTCCGACTCCTTGGCTGGAATCACAAAGGTCTCAAAGATATTCCGGGTTCCTTCCTGAATCCATTGTCCCAGCGAGTGAAGATCCGTGGTAAAATCCGCGGACGCGGGATAGATACCCTTGTTTTCCTTGCCCTCGCTCTCTCCATACAGCTGCTTCCACCACTCGGAAAACATGTGAAGCCGGGGAGTGAAGTTCGTGATGATTTCAATCGCCTTGCCTTTTGAATAAAGAACATCCCGGGCTGCTGCGTATTGTGCGGACAGGCTTTCTGCTCCGGCCCGGGTCACATGGCTTCGAAAATAAACCGCTCCGCGGACAATTTCATTAATATCACATCCGGCGCATGCAATGGGCAGCAACCCCACTGGTGTCAGAACAGAATACCGACCGCCTACATTATCCGGGATAACAAAGGTTTTATATCCCGTGCTGTCAGAAACGGTGCGCAACGCACCTCTGGCCGCGTCTGTGGTGGCAACGATGCGCTCCGCGGCACCCAACTGTCCGTATTTTTCCTCCAGTAAAGCGCGAAGCATTCTGAAAACAACCGCAGGTTCTGTCGTAGTTCCGGATTTGGAAATCACGTTTACGCAGAACTCTTTATCTTCCAGATCCTCGAGCAGTCGCCTGTGATAGAGTGGAGAGAGGCTGTTGCCTGCATAGACCACCTCCACCCCGTTCCTGGGCCGGAGCGCCTCAATTACAGCCCGGGCACCGAGATAAGACCCGCCGATGCCGATCACCACCAGGGTGTCGCATTTATCCTGAACCGACGCAGCCGTATCGGAGAGCTCCGTCAGCAGTTCCTGGGGCATCAATTCTGACGGTTCTTTCCATCCGAGAAAATCACTTCCCGGACCAATCTCTTTCTCGATCTGTTCGATTGCTTCGGAAATTTGAGGCTGGCTGTTGCGAATATCGTCTTTTGTAACCTCTGGACGAAGAAACGACATGTTCAGTGTAAGCAGGTTCTCTGACATCTGTTTTTCCTTTCAAAAAGAGAAATGAGATAGTATATCTGCGGCATCCAGGTTCGTCGGCGCCTCCGGGTTCCATTCAAGTACCCGCACGTTCTTTCCTGCTGGTGCCCATTCTTCCGGCCGGGTCGGACCAAAGAGAACCATGCTTTCACAGCCTGAAGCCGCGGCCAGATGTGAAATTCCGGAATCATTTCCCACATATGCCCGGCTCTCCCGGAGCAAACAATATAGAAACGTTGTGGGAACATGCTGAAGAATAACCGGATTGCTTCCGGCAAGCCCGGCAATGCGACTGCATTTTCCAGACTCTGCCGGACCTTCGACAAGCAGTATATCCGAGGCAATTCGTTTTTCAAGAGCGGATATGAGTTCTGCGAATTTTTTTTCCGGCCAATTCTTCTTCTCCGATCCGCTGCCCGGATGTATCACAACCGCACCGGACGACGCAAGGTTGTTCTCGTTCTTCCATTGATCGTATCTGCGGACAACATCTTCACGAACATTGAGCGCGATCGGACCTTTCAGTGACTGGCCGTCCCGGCGGATGCTCAACGAATCAACAAGTCTTTCGCACAGGTGCTCGGCCTGATGCTTTCCAGGCGATGGAAAGGGAGGAATACAGATGAGTCTTGATTGGGGTACGGAAAATTCCGGCTGTACGGCCACAATTAGATCCGGATGCGACCGGCCCGTCAGTATATCCCGAACCAGTGTTCCTTCATAGGAAACACATTGATCCCACAATTCCGGTTCCATGTCCCGAGCCAGCGTCAGAGGGCCTGAGCTCAGAGCAAGGACGATTTCCCGGGAACCGGCCCATTCTCGAATCAAGGTAAGCATCGGAAGCGTCAGAATAAAATCACCGAGTGCACCCGGACGGAGTACAACAATCAGCGCTGCATGAGCCTCAATTTGCATCGTTCAATCAATTCCTTAATTCTGCCGTTCTTGCAGATCTGATTTCCGGGATACATCTTCATCACTGTTTTGTATACTTGAATCGCTTCCCGATAATCACCTGAACGACTTAACACCCCGGCTTTATACACCAGGATGTTTCCATTTCTGACATCCGGATTCTTCGGATACTGTTGAATAACGACATTACAAATGCGAACAGCCTGGCTTCTGTTTCCGATACTGTCATTCAAATACGCCCGCTGGATATCGCCGTAGCCTTCTTTAAAAAACGCCCACTCCGGATGCGTTCGCTTTAATCCTTCGACGATATCCAATCCGTACTTGCCGGACCTACAGCGCCGGAGGATTTCGCAGTATTTGATAAAAAATACTTTGTTCTCAGCGATAACCTCTTCTTTCCTGTTTTTTAATATAAACTCCCCAGTGATCCTGCTTTTAAATGGATCTCCGGCATCCTGGAATAAATCCATGACCTTGACATATTCCTTGAAGTCCAGCGTGTCTTTTTCCAGTAGCTTTTCCAGCTTAGCCCGGCAGGAGTCGGTCCATTTCCAGCGGTTCCGCATCCGCTGTGCACTCATCGGATTCAGCTCTTCCCCCTTTTTGAGCAGGAGCTCTGCCTTTTCTTTTTGGTTCACTTTATGACAGCAGTTTGCAAGAAAGATATACGCGTCACCAAGCTCCACATATTTGTCTTCGGGATTTCTACGCACATATTTTTCCATAAATTCAAAGGCCTTGGCGTGCTGGCCGAGAAACGCAAGTTCATGGGCCGCCTCTTTGAGCTTGTTCCGCTTGATGTATGTTCGTAACGGTCTGTTGCTTTCCCGGAAGAGTTCTTTTTCCCGGCGACTTAAAAACACATCAAAGAGTTTTTTCTCTTCTCGAAGTATTTTCTGCTCTTTGTCCGCGGCTTCTTTCTCTTTTTTCTCTTTCTTCTCCTGTTCAATCCGCTTCTTTGATATTTGTTCCATTTCTTCCAGGCTTAAATCATCATCATCTGAAACAAGAAACGCGCTTGCCAGAAGAATACCGCATGCGAACAGAACGATCTTTCTCATTTCTCTCTCCTCATTTCTTTGTATTGCCTTTTCCGGCAAACTTCCGATACACGGCGGTATCACTGTATTTTTCCCGAAACTCTTTGATCAGTTTCAGTACCAGCGGGTCGTTCTTCCGCACAAACGCTTGTTTGATTCGCTGATAGAAAACTGCGGCTTCCTTTTCCCGTCTGTCAGTTAATTCTGCTTGAATCTTTTCGCAAAAAGCAGCCGTTCCCTGAACCGTAAAGTCTTTGTTCCTGAGTTCCGTACAAATCTTGAGCGATTTTACCAAGTCCCCCTTCCAGTACAGGTACAACGCAAAACCAAAACGAGCTGTTCCGGATTGATTCATGTATTCTTCAATTACTTTTGTATCCAGTTCTTCAACCCCAACATTCAGGACTTTATCTGTATGCCAGACAAGGAAATCCGTCTTGTCCACCTGCTTCACAGGACACTCGATTCCCTTGTATCGGATATGAATCTCTTTTCCCTGTTTTAATTGGTTTTCAATATTTTCGGCAACAGACTTCAGCATATGCACAACCCTGTCCATTTTCTTTTTCCATCCTTGTTCAATGCGCTCCCGAATAGAACTGTACTTGCCCTTTTCCGATATCTTTTTAGTGCAAAATCCTGCTGCAGCCTGAAATCCCTGTTTGTTTATAATATTCGTAATTTCTTTTGAAAAAGCAATAACCAGCTGTTCCTTTTCCGATTCAGATTTTTTCCTGGCCATGTGCGCCTGGTCTGCTATCAATTTTTCAACACGCTTGATCTCAGCCGTCACAGCATCGGCAGCGGTTTGCGTGTTCGCGACTTGAATGTTCTGCAGCACCCGCAAACGCGTCAACGCCTTCGAATACTGTTTCCTGTGTATGATTTTTCGGTCAATCTCTTTGATTCTTTTCTGAATCATATCGCTTGCTCTGTACGCAATATCTTTATGAAGCAATCGAATTCGTTCCGCGAATTCCTTCTTTTCCAGAAAAGGATCCGGCGCATTAGCGGCACGACTTGCCTGGGTGAATTTATCCTGTGCGGCCAGCGAGTCCACTTGTTTCTTACGGGATTGATATCTCTCCTCGGAAATCTCTTTAATTTTCCTCAGTGCAATTGTCTTTGCCCGGTTTGTATACGTCAGGACATGAGGATATTCTGTGCTGTATTTCTGGTTAAAGGCATTGATTCGCTGAACGCATTCAAAGAGTTTCTCCGGTTGATTCTTATGGTCTCGGATAAACCCGCAGAGTTCCTTGTAATCTTTCTTTAAAGTAAGGTTTCCGGTTTCAATCTTGTCAAAGGGTGAAGGTTCAGCGGGTGTAACCGGCTCCTGTATCGGATCGGGTTTGGGCCTTCCTGAAAACCAGTTAATCACCATCCCTCCTGTTAGGGCCACAATAACCATAATCAGCATTGCGCAGAAAATTCTCGTCTGTATCCGATTCATTCCGAAGATTCCCCGGATTCGAAACAGAGACATGTTTGCCGCAAACTCCGGTTTTTCGCCTTTGAGTACCCGCCGGATATCATGAACGACTTGTGCTGGCCTTGAATAACGGCGCTCCCTGTCTTTTTCTGTCATCTTCAGAATAATATCGCACACTCCCCTGGGAATATCCTTTCGGTACTTTTCCGGAGTAGGGACTTCGCTGTTTATGTGTTTGGCAATAACATCCACCGCTGTCTTGTCCATAAAGGGAGGCCGTCCCGTTACCATGTGAAAAAAGGTGCAGCCCAGGGAATAGATGTCGGATCGAATATCCAGGTCTTCTCCCTGCGCCTGCTCTGGAGACGTGTAATCCGGAGTTCCGACAAAATCATTCACTCCGGTGATATGGCTTTCCGTGTTCAAGGGATGCGCCAGTCCCATGTCGCACAGCCGGGGGGTTCCGCGTTGGTCGAGAATGATATTCCCAGGTTTAACGTCTCGGTGAATCATCTGGTGATCGTTGGCATGCTCCAGGGCTTCGGATATTCTGCTGGTAATCTCCAGTGCATCCCGAACAGGCAGAATCCGTTGTCGCTCAATAATCTCATCAAGCGGGTCTCCCTGAACAAGCTCCATGGTCAGGAAATAGAGTCCGCCGTCGCTGCCCGCATCATGCACCGTAATAATATTCGGATGGCGAAGGCGGGCGCTGAGTCTGGCTTCCTGCAGAAAACGGTGTGAAAATTCCTTGTCCTTTGAATACTCGGGCTTGAGTATTTTCAGGGCCACCCGCCGGTCCATGCGCATCTGCTGGGCTTCGTATACAGTACCCATACTCCCTTCGCCGATCTTGCGGATAACCTTGCATCCGCCGATGATTGACTGCTCTGTGTGCATTTTCTGGTCTTTGAGAATGGACTGAATCTGGCTGGCGGTAATCCACTTTTTCTTAAGCAGAATTTTTCCCAGCCGGATTTTAATACCTTTTTTAGCGTATTCGTTCCGGATTGCCAGGGCCGAGTCAAGCTGAGCTTGGGTGATCCACCCCTTCTTAAGAAGCAGTGAGCCAAAGAAGATCTCCGATTTATCAGCCATTGTCACCCTCGTTCAGCGTTCAGATATTTTCAAAAGGCGCGTACAGCCTTTGATAATCCTTCTGGGCGTACCGATCGGTCATGCCGGCGATGTAATCACAAATCACCCTTTCTTTTCCATGCGCGTCAATCAGTCCCTGAAATTCCGGGGGAAGCATCTGGGTCTTTTCCGTGTAGGCTTCAAATATCTTCCACAGGAAAAACTTGGCCTTCTGAGCATTTTTCTGAACCTTGTGGTGCATGTAAAAAACCTTGTGCAGGTGTTCTTCCAGCAGCGATTTCTGCTCTGCTACTTCATCGGAAAACCCGATAACGCCGGCACCTTTCTCACGGACATCCTCAAGGCTCGTAATTGAGGCCGCCGCAATCCGCGCGGCACTGGTTTCAACCAGGTCCGTAACTTCAAGATTGATCAGAAAACGTATGGCCTGATTCCAGCGGATTTTCTCCGAAATATTCGTATAGGTGGTGTCGATCTTTTTGCCTGCATATTTCCACAGATCCAATTCCTTTAGTTCATCGTCCTGAAGCAGTCCCGATCGCAGGCCGTCGTCCAGGTCGTGATTGTCGTAGGCTATTTCATCTGCAATATTGACCAGCTGCATCTCCAGAAGCGGCGGCCAGTCCGGATTGTATTCCTGATTCTCCGGATCATCGTATCGGGAAGAATGTTTAACAATCGACTCCCTCGTTTCCCACGTCAGGTTCAGTCCGGGAAAGTCCGGATACCGGTTCTCAAGCAGCTCCACGACTCGAAGCGCCTGGAGGTTGTGCTCAAATCCGCCTTTACCGGACATAAGCTGGTTCAGAATCTCTTCTCCGGAATGACCGAACGGGGTGTGGCCGATGTCATGGCTGTATGCGGCAGCCTCCACCAGTTCTTCGTTGAGTCTGAGCGTCCGGGCAACACTTATGGCAATCTGTGCCACTTCAATGGTATGCGTCAGCCGGGTCCGGTAGTGATCCCCTTCGTGATTGATAAAGACCTGCGTCTTGTACTCCAGCCGCCGAAAGGCAGCCGAATGAATAATCCGATCCCGATCCCGCTGAAACACGGTCCGAAACCGTGATTCCTTTTCCGGGTACCGCCGACCGCGCGTCTCCCGGCTCTTCATGGCGTATGGGGCAAGTATTTCACATTCCCGCGATTCCAGATCTTCTCTGGTAAGCATAAACACCTTTCCGGTCAAAGCCGGATAATCCGGCCGTTGATTTCACCCTGGTCACTGATTTCAAGCATACCGACTGTACACCCCCATTCCGGACTCTTGGATAAAGATGCGGAGCCGGGATTAAAGAAGAGCACGTCTTCCTTCCAGTGATTCCTGGGGACATGGGTATGTCCGTAAACAATGACATCCGCTCCGGAAATCCGGTCTCCCAGTCTATCTTCAAGCCCCAGCGGCGTTCCGCCCCCATGGGTCATCGTCAGGCAGACACCGTTGATCTGCAAATCCTTTTCCTGGGGCAGGTCCAGCTCCAGCGGATCGGTATTTCCCAGAACCGCCTCCACGGGAGCAAGCGCAGATAATTCACGAAGCACCTTTGGAAAATTGATATCACCGGCATGCAGAATCAGCTCCGCACCTTCAAATGCCGTCTTGATATTATCCGGCAACCCGGTTTCGGGTCCGTAATGCGTATCTGAAATCACACCAATTTTCACTTCCATAACCTGCCGGGATCTATTAACTGGTCGTTGCGGATATATTTTACATGAAGTGTGATGCCTTTTTCAATCACACCAATCATTTGGCCCTTGCGAATCCGGGTACCGGGTGTAACCGTAATCGCACTGAGATTCCCGTAAAAAAGAAAGTTTCCCGATGGTTCTTTGATGATTAGCGACGGGCCAAAGGAGCCCAGCGAGTCACACCTAAAGCTGACCTTCCCTCCTCGAACCGCATATACATTGGACTTGCGGCTGACCAAAAACTCGCATCCCTTAAGCGGCACGCCGCTGCGAAGGGTCGAGAACGATCCGGTCTGCTGTCCGGTCACCGGTCGGTTGCCTGCGGGCTTTTTTTCCGGTACAATGTCAAGGCGGGGCGCCGGTTCCGGGGAGATGTCTTCCGGAAGCGCTGTACTGCGGGGAATAAACAGCATCGTTCCAGCCGGAATGTCGTGAATATCCGAAATATCATTCTCCATGACCAGTGTTGTGACCGGCACATCGTATTTCCGGCTGACCGTATACAGTCCCTCCCCGGGTCTAAGCTTGTAATAAATCCCCTGTTTCTTCTTATTAATAAATGCGAATTCATTCTTCAGCTCCTGTTTATCCTTTTCTCTAAGCGTTTCCTGACGCCGACGATCCTGTCGGCATCCGGTCAGGGAAAAACAGACCAACAGCATGCATAAAATTATTTTGCTGAAATTCCTGGAAGAAAGTATTGCAATAAAGAAATCGATAATTATAATCATTTATGATCCCATTCGGAAAAATGCGGCCGTGTTGAAATGGTATCAAACAAGCTTCCCAAGCTTGGATTGCGGGTTCGATTCCCGTCGGCCGCTCCATTTTTTTACCTGGAAGCGCGTTAGGCCATTTCCCACAACTGAATTTGAAATGCGGGTGAGAGGAGTCGAACCTCCACGATATATTATATCACTGGATCCTAAGTCCAGCGCGTCTGCCATTCCGCCACACCCGCTTGAAAACATAGAACTTGGAACGAAATTATTATAAACGATATGGCATAATTGTCAAATGGATTTAATCCGCAGAATAAACCCTTTTACCGGCAATCCAGTATACAACAGAGCGATTCAAACGCTTGCGCATTTTCGCAGGATTGAGGCGTGCCGTCTGCCCGGCAGTGCCGTATCCTTCCTTATCCAAACGCTTTGTACCCATGACGTTCCGCTGGTACTGGTCCTCACGGCTTCCTACGGGGATGGGGAAATCATCTCCGAAGACCTCTGCTCGCTCGGAATTTCCAATGCCGTGCTCGGGATACCTGAATTACACACGGACCGCAAGACCCCTGCCAATCAGCGCATGGTAACCTCATTCTGCTCCGGTCTGAGCCGGCTCTGCGCAGGACATCCCTTTGCCCTGATCTGTCCGGCACCTGCTGCGGCCTGGAAAGGTCTTCCGAAAACTCGGCCCAATGTGCTGCACCTTCGGAAAGATTCTGAGGTCCCTATTGACAATCTGAGAAAGGAATTGATTGCACGAAATTTTCAGGAACAGGAGGAAGCCGATTCTCCCGGAGAATTTGCTGTGCGGGGCGGGATTGTGGATATCTTTTCCCGCGCGGACAGCAAACCCGTTCGCATCGAATTCTTCGGCAATACCGTGGAATCCATGCGCTATTTTGATCCTCAGAGCCAGCGGTCAATCAGTCCGGTCGATGAATTCTCCCTCTTTGACATGGAAATCACGGATGACACCACTGCGGCAGGCCTGCTGGATATGATTCCCGAACAAACCCTGATTCTGCTTCCTGATGCTGCGGCAGCCGAAAAATCGGCTCAAGATCTCCGCGGCCCGGATGTTGTTTCCTGGGAAACCGTTCTGAATCAGGTTCGAAAATTTCAGACCATTCTCTTTCAGCCGGCCATGTTCTTTACCCCTGCAGAACCTG
>CAZGEP010000077.1:0-20167 GCA_964524955.1 uncultured Planctomycetota bacterium
TTTCTCCGGAAGTCCGCGAGGTCGGGGAGTGGTGTATTATTGCCGGACACTGGGTGGATTTCATGCAGGAACTTGGCAGTCGAACGATTGATGAGTCTGTCATGATCTTCTGTGTGGATGGTGCCGGATGCCTGCGTCTGCGCAACCGCAAATATCCGATCGCGGCCAATGAACTTTTTGTCTGCCCGCCCAATGTCAGTCACGGATATTCCAGCTCGGACAGCAGGGGATGGGAGATCTGGTGGGTTCATTTCAGCGGTGAGCAGTCGGAGAGAATCTGTTCAGCGATCGGGCTTTCAGAAGCATCCCCGATTTTCCGGCCGTCAGACTGCACCCCCGTGATCCAGCGGTTTTCCAGTATGCTGGAGCGACTGGACAGAACCGACAAACTGGTTGCGCTGGATGCTGCCGAGCATGTGCATGCCATTCTGGTTGAGCTTTTACGTCAGTCTGAGACGCGGCTGTCTTCAACTCATGCAGGTCTGATACCCCATGACACGGTATGCAGTGTGGAGGAAATGGCAGAGCGTGCAGGATATTCCAAGTATCACTTCTGCCGCATCTTCAAGGAACGAACCGGTCAGTCGCCCTGGCAGTATATCCTTGACCGAAGGATTGAACGGTCCAAGGAGCTGCTGATCGGCAGTCGTCTGACCATTAAGGAAATTGCGGCATCACTTGGATTTGACAATCCCGATTACTTTGCCCGGCTCTTCCGCGAACGATGCGGTGTGATCCCCAGCCAGTACCGCGGAGGCGGTGCTGTGCTCTGCAGCGAAAAGTAAAGGGCAATGACTGAGCTGATAACCTGACGAATGTATATTCAAAACCATTGCGAAATGTTGCCGACATGATACACTTATGCACATGAAACAGAAATTTTACATTAAAACATTCGGATGTCAGATGAATCAGTATGATTCAGAGCAGGCTGCCGGTATACTGGCTTCCGAAGGATATGAGCCTGCGCCCGGGCCTGAGGACGCAGACATTATTCTTTACAACACGTGCAGTGTGCGTGACCAGGCTGAGAACAAGGTTCGGTCCTATCTGGGTGAACTCAAGCTGCGAAAAGAATCCGAAAAGCTGATTGTGGGGCTGATGGGCTGCATGGCGCAGCGGACCGGAAAATCACTGTTGCGAGATTTCCCGCAGCTGGATTTCTGCATTGGTACGGGCGCTCTCCGTTTTCTGGTCGCAGCGATTCAGGAGTGTTCAGAGAACGGACAGCAGGTGCTCTATGCGGGAGAGGATTTCCGGTACGAAGAATACCCTGTGCTTCGACAGTCGGATTTTCAGGCATGGGTCCCGGTGATCCGGGGCTGCAATACCTTCTGCACCTATTGCATTGTGCCGCATGTCCGGGGCCGGGAGACCAGCCGCAAACCGCAGAGTGTTATCGAGAATATGAAAAAACTGGCCAGAGAGGGGGTGGTGGAAGTTACGCTGCTGGGGCAGAATATTGACGCCTATGGCAAGGATTTGAAGATAAAGCATGGCCTGGCCCGGCTGCTTAATGATATCTCACGTATTGTGCCGGAGATTCGGAGGCTGCGCTTTGCCACATCCCATCCCAAAGACATAACCCCGGAACTGCTTCGGGCCGTTGAGAGAAATGCCGCAGTCTGTCCGCAGCTTCATATGCCAGCGCAGAGTGGTTCGGATGCTGTCCTTTCCGCGATGAAACGGGGCTACACAGCAAGTGAATACATGGACAGAATTCAGTCCGCATATGAGATCGTGCCTGGACTGGATATTGTTTCAGACTTTATCGTGGGGTTTCCCGGCGAA
This sequence comes from uncultured Planctomycetota bacterium, assembly GCA_964524955.1. GTDB lineage: Bacteria > Planctomycetota > CAZGEP01 > CAZGEP01 > CAZGEP01 > CAZGEP01. Next base: position 1,792 of record CAZGEP010000077.1, read on the forward strand.
TCCCGGGCCTATTTCCAAAAGACCGAAGCCTTGATGAAGGCGTGTGATTTTCAGAAAAGCCATGTCTTTAAGTATTCGCCCCGCCCCGGAACACGGGCTGCTTCCTTTGAGGATGATGTGCCGCGTTCGGAAAAAGATTCACGCAATCAGGTGCTGCTCGCGGTACAGAAGGAAATCAGTACGAAGCGAAACAAGGTCGCAGAGGGCAAGACGTTCGAAGTCCTTGCAGAGCGTCACGATCCCAGGTACGATAACTGGATTGGCCGGACCGCTTCCGGAAGGATTGCTGCATTCAAGGCAGAGGGGCTGACACCGGGCGACCTGGTGGATGTGACCATCAGCAAGTCCAGTAACCTGACGCTTTTTGGTGAACAGGTTTGAATATAAAGGTTGAAGCAGCAAACCAAAGAGAACTGATGATAAAGAGGTCTGTTTAAATTTAACCGCAAAAAGGCGCAGAATACGCAAGTAAAACGGATTGAAATATTGGGTCCAAGGAAATCACGGAAACTACGGAAGACTACTTATAAAGGGTACATCACCTGACAGGATATTTCTGCCAGATGTATCTGTGATGGCCTCTTCCATAATGCTGTTGTATGCCAGGTTATAGAATAATTCGTTACGAGAACGAAGTATACATCCATGATGTTCAATGATGATTCCAACAAAAATGCAGTAGTTCGTCTTAGAGAGCTTTTTAATCCGAATGGAAATGGCGTCTTGCCGTTCCCATGCAAGATGCAATAGTCCAAAGCGGTAGGGTACACTGTTTTTGGGGATATTTACCTTTACTTTATGGCTTTAAATGCAGTCGATACCGATTGTGATAGCGATACCGATTTGGTTGAAATCATTTATGCGTTTTCTCTGTGATTTTCCCGGGGGGGGGATGCAAAAGGTTTTACATTCCTGTTACATCCAGATTGAAACGATTGCGTATTATAGTTACAGCAGGCAGGAAGTTTCCAGACCTTTTTGAAGTGCAGATTCGTCAGAAATGACAGAGGAAACGAAATGGACAATAAAACAGACATGTTTGCCAGGAAAGGAGGAGGAATACTGCAGTCAAGGGTAATGAGAGTTAAGGATAGTCGATGGTCTGTAGTCGAGCAGTGATGGGTGAAGAGTGAAACAGAACGTTAAACCACTTTTTGGAGACAAGGGAAATGAAGAAGATCATTATGATTGCGGTGATTGCAGCAGCAGCCTTAAACTTCTGTCAGGCGGATATGGCTTCACCAAAAGCGCCGGCGGAAAAACCCCTGGTTCAGATTGCACTGCTTCTGGATACCAGTAACAGTATGGACGGTCTGATCAGCCAGGCCAAAACGCAGCTGTGGCAGGTGGTTAATGAATTTGCCCTGGCCAAGCGAAAGGGCCAGCGACCGGATCTGCGGGTCGCACTTTATGAATACGGGAACAGCAATTTGAATCAGGAAGAGAGCTGGATTCGCTGCGTTGTGCCGCTTTCCGATGATTTGGATAAGATTTCCGAGGAGTTGTTTGCCTTAAAGACCCGGGGTGGGCAGGAATACTGCGGAGCAGTGATTCAGCAGGCGGTTCAGGATCTCAAATGGAGCAAAGACAAGGATGCGCTCAAGATGATTTTTATTGCCGGAAATGAACCGTTTACGCAGGGGCATGTAAATTACGGTACTGCATGCAAAGCAGCTGTTGCAAAAGCCATTACAGTGAATACAATATTCTGCGGTAATGAGAAGCAGGGAATCAATACCAAATGGAAAGACGGCGCTGCACTGGCAGACGGTTCGTTCATGAATATCAACCAGAACTCCGCGGTTGCTCACATTATAACGCCGCAGGATAAGAAACTTGCAGAGCTGGGCGCGGAGCTGAACAAAACCTATGTCCCGTATGGAACGCAGGGAGTCGATTACAAGATGCGTCAGGAAAAACAGGATATGAACGCCAGAAAAGCCGGAAAGGGCGCGTCTGTCAACCGGGTAGTTTCCAAATCGTCAGCCCTGTATAAGAACAGTTCGTGGGATCTGGTGGATGCGATTACGAACCAGGAGGTCAAGGTCGAGGATGTGAAAGAAAAAGACTTGCCGGAAAATATGCAGAAGATGAGTGTTGCTGAACGGAAAGAATATGTCCGGGAGCAGAAGAGCAGGCGCGGTGTCATTCAGAAGAAGATTACGCAGCTCAACAAGGAGCGCGTGGCGTATATCAACAAAAAGATGACGGACGACGGCAAAAAGGATAAAACACTCGGTAAGGCCCTGATCAAAACGGTCAGAGAGCAGGCCGCTGAAAAAGACTATGAATTTGAGTAGAGAGCGATGAGTAAATATACGATACTTGTAATCGAAGATGATCCGTCCATACTGCAGGGCGTTGTTGATGCCCTGCAGTTTTCCGCTTACCGTGTGCTCAGTGCCAAAACCGGGGAGGACGGCCTGGAAACTGCGCTCAGTGCAGATTGTGATCTGGTGCTGCTGGACCTGATTCTGCCCGGAATCAATGGCCTGGAGGTGCTGGAGAGTATTCGAAAGAGCCGTGCGACGCTGCCTGTGATCATCCTTACTGCCAAGGGAGAGGAACGGGACCGTGTTCGAGGACTGACACTTGGGGCGGATGATTATGTGGTCAAACCGTTCAGTATCAAGGAGCTGATTGCCAGGATTGAGGCTGTCTTGAGGCGTTCACCGGCCAGAACCGGAGAGGTTCGAACGATCCGGATACCCGGAGCTGAAATCGATCTGGATAAGAAAGACGTTGTCTTTGATGACAAAACACGGACCGTACTCTCTGAAAGAGAGGCAGAGCTGCTCCATTACCTGGCTGCAAATCGAGACCGGGTTGTGTCTCGGGAGGAGATCCTTCAGCGGGTATGGCGCATTGAAAAACCCAAGAATATCGAGACTCGTACCATTGACATGCACATTGTTCGGCTTCGGGAAAAACTCAGAGACACTGGAACCGGAGAGCGGCTGATTAAGACTGTTCGCGGCAAAGGATACATTTTTGAGGGCGCGGAATGAGATCACGACCCTGGCAGATATGGACCATATTCGGGGTATGCCTGCTGGTCGTTCTTTTCGGCATGGGCGGATTGACCGTTCAGCTGCTGGAACTGGAGCGATCTGAGGCAGAAGCCCGCAGAGATGCCAAACTCGAGGAGAATATCCGGCTGGCTCTGTGGCGTATGGACTCCTTTCTCTCACCGATTATTGCTCGGGAGAATGCACGTGAACCCTACGAATATCAGAGTTATTATTCGTTTGAAGAAGCATTCAAAGAGGTACCTGTTCAGAATACAAAAGGAAAAGGTAAGATCAGTATTCCCTCTCAGCTGGGCAATGTGCGATCGCAGTTAATCAAACTGTATTTTCAGGTGAATAATCAGAACCGGATCAGCTCCCCGCAGGTTTCGGCTGAGGACGTTCAGGCAGAACAGATGTCTGCAGAAGATATCAAGGTATACTCTGGTCGTATTAAAGACCTTAAAGATGTTGTGAACTGGAGCGTGGCCTCTGCCCAGCTGGACCAGGGGGACAACATGCAGATTGTCCAGAACGATTATTCGAATAATCCGATTAATCTGGACGATCTGAATCGTCTGGACAGCTCATACCAAACCCGTATGAATGCGAATGAAAACTGGGCCAGAAATGTTAACAAGAAGATGCAGAATCTCAACACCATGATTCAGCAGGCAAAACCGATTCCAAATAGAAGCGACAGTTCCTCTTGGGACAGTGACGGGAACCGGGAAGATCAGAAAATGCTGCAGCAAGCAGATGTGCAGGTAAAGACAAATTCCATGAAAGAGAATCGTAATACAAACAAGCCCCGTCAGCAGAAAATGAAGCAGAAAGTGCAGGCACAGAAATCAGGTGAGACAGATACCTGTTCCAGTCTGGTTGTCGATCAGCAACAGGTGATGCACCCGCACTGGATTAATGGAAACCTGTTTCTGCTTCGGGAGGTAACGCAGAATTCCCGGAAAAGTATTCAGGGTGTGTGGCTGGACTGGAGCGTGCTTCGCAAACGGCTGCTGAAAAATATTCGTGACCTGCTGCCCAGGGCGCGTCTGGAGGCTGTGGAAGCTCATCCGGAGAAATATCCAACAGCACTGGCCTCCATACCCGCAGTGCTTGTCCCAGGGAGTATTGATGTGATCCTTCCAACAGGTCTGCATCCGATTCGAATTTCCCTCTATATCGCATGGATCTGTTTTTTTGCAGGCGCAGGAGCTGCCTGTATCCTGGTGATCGGTATTGTTTCCCTGAGTGAACGCAGAGCCGAGTTCGTCTCTTCGGTTACCCATGAACTCCGGACGCCGCTGACCACCTTCAAAATGTATACGGAAATGCTGTTCAACAATATGCTGCCCACTGCAGAACAGCGCAAGAACTATCTGCAGACCCTTTCCGTGCAGGCTGACCGCCTGGTTCACCTGATTGAGAATGTGCTGGCGTTTGCACGTCTGGAACGTAACCGGGTCGGCTCGGAGATTGAATCTGTTCGAATTGGAGTGCTGGTGGATGATACGGTGGAACATGTCAGCGAACGCGCCCGGCTTGCGGATATGGAGATCGTGGTTGAAATTCAGGAGGATCCAGAAACAATGCTCCGGACCGATAGATCGGCGGTTCAACACATCCTCTACAACCTGGTGGACAATGCCTGTAAATACGCGGCCAAGGCAACGGATCGGAGAATTCACATAGAGGTAATGAAATCAAAAGGAAAATGGATCGACATCCGGGTTCGTGACCACGGCCCGGGCATTTCGCGTGAGATTCAGAAAAAGATGTTCAAGGCATTCAGCAAGAGTGCAGCTGCCGCAGCCGGTAAAGTACCGGGCGTGGGTCTGGGGCTTGCGATCTCGCTTCGGCTTGCCAGGAAATCCGGCGGACAACTCTCTTACCAGCAGGATCCCGGCGGCGGAGCGTGCTTTATTTTACGTTTACCCAGGGCATAAACGATGAAGAACGGGGTGGACCACGGATACATGATATTTATCTTGAAGCATTCAATTTTTCAGAATATACGTATTCTTTTATGGATATTCATCGCACAATGTTTATTTACGAAGGAGATTGAAGAATGGTTAGAACAAAAGGCAGTCTGTTTATTTTGTTAATTTGTACGGTCATTTTTTCACATGCAATTGCTCAGAATGGTGACGGAAAGTCGGTTGAGGTTGCGTCCAGTATTCCAGGGTTATTATATACCCGGAATTCGCCCGTTCTGTAATTGTCCAAACCGAAGAGCGTGGAACCACCGCTGAGTTTGATATTCAAGGCAGATATACGGTCAAAAAAGACGGAAAAGCTGTAAAAATGCTGATTGGAGAAACAGACTTGACTCCAACCCTTGGATATACGGCTGTGCCGAGTATTTCAAAGAGCACCTATGTGCTGGCACGACTGAGAAATCTTTCTGATTTTCCTCTTTTACCGGGAAAAGCCAATATTTATATCAACGGAAGTTTCATTGGAAAATCAGACCTGGACCTTGTTGCCAAATCAGAAAAATTCGCTCTCTTTTTTGGACTTGAGGACAGAATAAAAGTGACACGTGAACTTGACGCCAGGAAGAGTTCCACGTCAAGCTGGCGAAATAAAAAGCGCCTTGAGATCGCCTATGTAATCATTGTTAAAAATTTCATGGACAAACCGATAACCGTTGAAGTAAAGGACCAGATTCCGGTTTCACAGAGTGATGGTGTAGATATCCGTATGCTGGAGCTGGAGCCGGAGGCCCAGAAGGTTGAAAAAGGAGTTATCACCTGGCCGGTAACACTTGAGAACAAGGGAAGCGCTAAGCTCTATTTCAAATTCCGGGTCGACTACCCCCTGGAAAGTAAGAAAGCGGTCCAGGACATGAATGTATTTGAAAAACAGATTCAGATGAGTAAATGAATCTGAATGAATACTGTTCATCGATCTTGTCAGTCAGCGACGGTTATACTGCCGATAGCGATACCGATTACGATAGCGATAAAATTAGTTATTATTTGTTATCGGTTATCTGTTCAGTCTACTGAAGTTCTTATAAGCAATTCAGTCTTAACTGCTTTCTTCCCTCCTGCGGTGCAACGCTCCGCTGCCATCGACCATCGACTATCAACCATCGACTGCAGTTCCTTTTCTCCATTTCCATTCAAAACCCATACATTCATGCGGTTCAAATGGGTGGTTTTTTAGGAATCCGGGGATTTTGTTTCGGGTTTCCCGGGGCAGTTTTCCGTTAAAGTGGATCCCGTATGCGTGGAGCGGGGTGACCTGCATTGGAAAATATTCTTGATCCGGTACAAACCGTAAGTGGGTCTGGCAGAAGATCTCGGTCAGCCCCTTGTGACGGTAAAAGGCGGCAGCATTGTCATCTTTGGTCCAGAACTCAGCCCGGGAAATATTCATTTTCCTGAGTTCTTCAGCAAGCGCATCCATCAGTGCGGAACCCACGCCTTTGGACTGATATTCGGGAAGAACCCCGAATTCGTGTACATTGGCTCCGCAGGAATCGTTTTTCCAGCAGATACTGCCGGGCTTGTTTTCAACTTCGGCGGTAATCAGGCCGATAATTAGGGTATTCTCAACAGCGACAAGAGAGACGGAGGGGAGGGTGAATCTTTCTTTCTTCCGGCAGACAAAGTCCCAGGTGTGGCTGATGGAAGCGAGTTCGGATTTGACGCTCAGCCACCGGGCTTCCAGGTCAGGGGTATATTTCCGGATGTCAAAAGGCATAGTATTTGATGTTACGCCTGGTTCAGAGTCTGCTTGATCATGTCTTTGAGTATCTCACGGCGAAAGGGCTTGGTGATGATTCCCTGTACGTTGGGATAGTCTTCGGTGTAGCTCCGGTCAATGGATCCGCTGACAATAATCACTTTGATCCCGGGTTCCCGGGCAAAGAGTTCCCGCAGGAATTCCGGCGGATTAAAGTCCGGCATGTTGAGGTCCAGAAGGACAAGGTCGTAGTTGTGTTGATTCAGTCTGGAATCGATCTGCGCGCCGTCGTAGGCGATATCGATTTCATACGTGTTCTTGAGATTGTCCTTTAATAACTGAGCAACCGCGGACTCATCCTCAGCAACAAGAATCCTTTTCATGGTTCAATTCCTTTTTTGTAAATTCGATTAAGCCGCCCGCTTCAATAATTTTCTGCATTTCCGACGGATACGGACTGAAACTGAATTCTTCCTTGGTCTCCGTATTTGTAATTATTCCATTGTCCATGTCAACACTTATTTTGTCTCCGGTCTGAAGTTTCTTTGCTGCGTCATCGCTTTCAAATATGGGAAGTCCGGTGTTGATGGCATTGCGGAAGAAGATGCGGGCAAATGAGGGCGCGATAACACCAGCAACGCCGGCGGCCTGGATGGCAATGGGCGCGTGTTCACGCGAGCTGCCGCATCCGAAATTTTTGCCCGCTACAATAAAATCACCGCGGTTTACTTTTGACGCGAATTCCTCGTCCGCATCTTCCATGCAGTGTTTGGCCAGTTCATTTCGGTCTGAAGTGTTGAGGTAACGAGCGGGAATGATTTCGTCTGTGTTGATGTTCTCACCGAATTTCCAAATGGTTCCTTCATTCATTGTCCTTGTCTCCCTTGTGTGTGATGTCGTTTCTGAGCCGGGTAATTTCCTCTTCCAGAATTTCCGGAACAGCAATGCCGGCTTTTTGTAATAAGTCGCGGGTATCCTGTTCAATGATTTTAAATTCTTCCGGCTCGATTTTATTGTTTTCGTTGTATTTGCGGAATTTTTTCTGAAGCCTCTTCAGGTCCTCGAATGTGAGTTTTCCGTTAATCTTGGCTTGAAATATTTGATGAAGGAAGCCCTGAAGCGCTTTTTTCTTTTCGGTTTTCTTTTCCGGTGAAAAGGTCAGCTCGGCTCTCTTTACAATGGTTTTTGATGTAACGTAAAAGTTGATTTTGTCCCGGATAGGAAATCCGTCATCCGGATAGGGATACATGCTGGAAAAAACAAAATAGGCGGCAATCATACCCAGAAGTGCAATGCCTATGACCGCAAGGCAGCCTATGCCTGCTTTTGAGAGTATGCCGGACGGTTTCCGGTCTTCCTCTGCCATGTCTGTTCCTTTCGCTCGGATTTGTGTGTCTGGGGCGTACGGTGACGTTTGACGCGCATGATATTGACTTCAAGCTGATTGATAAAATTCGGACTCAAGGGGCCGCCGTCAGTATCAAAGGTGATGTAGGGCATGTTGCAGCTGCGGGCATGCGGCTTGATTACGGACTCGGCAACACCCGTGGGCATACAGTTGAAGGGGCCGATAAAGATGATGCCGTCGTATTTATTGTGAGTCGAGTGAATGGCTTCATCAGCAACACCGGCACTGAGAATCGCTTCGCCGCAGAGAGCCGGATTGATAAACTTGGCCCCGGCTTCCACCACTTCGTCCACATTGTGTTTGTTCGTAAAGAGCAGGCCGGATCGGGCAAGTATGGAACGATACACGCTTTCCATGAATGCTTCGGTTCTGGATTTTATTCTGGCCTGGATATAGGATAGCGATATTTTTGCGTCTGCCGGTTTGAGCAGATTGAGCAGCGAGCGCGGTGTGTCGTCAATCTGCAGGGATTTCTTCAGCCGCTGGGTATGCTCCCAGTCTGTGTAATAGACCCACTCCATGATGTCGGCTCGTTTGATGATAATGTCGTGTCTGGCATACATGTCTTCAACGCTTCGACGGGCCAGACGATCGCAGCGGACAAAGATTTCACCGGCCAGCAGAACCCGGAGCGCCTGGGAGGGAGATTGTTTGAGCGGAATCTTCTTCAGTTCCTGGGCGACCCGTTTGATGGTTTTGTATACGGTAAGCTCGCCTCTTTCCAGTGCGGATACAATCCGTTTCCATTGCTGATCAAATACCGAGAGTGCCTGTTCTGTGTCTCTGGCGCAGACCTGGAGCGATGAACGGATCTCCACCATCAGGTCGGAAAGGATCACGCCGGACCACGCGCCGATGGTCAGGTTGAGCCCCAGTCCACCGTAACCGTTTTCCGCGGTGGGAGAGAAAATCGCCACATCCTTGAGGCCGAGGGTTTTGACCAGAATTTTCATATACACGTTATACTGTCCATAACGGCAGGGACCGCCGGCTGTGGGCATAAAGAATACCAGCACTTCGTCTTTGTGTTCTTTTTTGAAGGTGCTGCGGCAGTAATCAATCATGGATCCGATGGTGAAGATGGCGGGCAGACACTCCTTGCCGGAGGTGAAGTCCCGACCGATCTGAAGCACTCGGTCATCCACAGGCGGAAGGGCAATCGCACGGATGCCTGCACGACGGAAGGCTGCAGAAATCGCAGCCGTACCGTATTCGCCCATGGATGGAAAGGCCAGTGTCACTCGCGGATCAGTCAGTGGGATAATTTCACCGTTGCTGGTCCGTACGCCGGTTTTGGACTTGAACGGTACGCATTCTGCGGGTTGCGGACCGCTGTTTTTTTCCTGGATTTCAGAAACGCTCTTAAATCCCTCGATAATGTCCAGAAAAGCGGAAACGCGTGTTCCGATTCCCGCGTCTGCGGTATGCGAGTCAAGTTCCAGGTAGAGGTACGGCTTTTTGTCCATGATGAAGTTGACAAAATGCTGAATAAACGAATCCGGACCGCAGCCGAAGTTGCTGAGGTATACGGGAAATAGGTTGGGAGATTTTACCGTGAGCTTGACGGCCTTGAGTATGGTCTGGCCGTATTTCCAGTACATGGTTTCTTCGCCCGGTTCATCATCGCAGGGAATAAATTCATGCGGGATAATTGGATATCCCTGGCTGGAAAATTTTCTCGGAACCCCCATGTTGGCCACGCGGGAATACGCATTGTAAGGACGGCCCAGCAGCACGATTCCGGTTTGATCGTTTGCTTCCAGTTCCGCAAGAACTTCGCGTCCTTTTTCCTTGCCTGCGTCCCAGAATTCCTGCTGCATACGGACGGCTTTCTCAAAGGCGTTTTGTGCGATATTCGCTGAAATTCCCAGCTTTTCGGCCATCTGCACCAGGGGATCGCAGGCATGATCCATGCCGCGTGTTAAATCCAATACCGGTTCGAGAAGTCTGCTTTGATCAAAATCAAAGGCCGCCTTCAGGTAGTGAGGCACGGCCTGGGCAATGGGGCAGGTCACGCTGACATTCAGACCCTTGTCCGCTGGAAGGGCCACCAGGTGAGGAACAAAGTAATAATCCGTTTCTTTTTTGAGCAGGTCCTGAAAGGTTCCGTGAGCGATTTCATACGGATAGCAGCGGGCGGACTGGCACTTCTGAATGCCTTCGGGATCCACGGTTTCGGAGACGATTGTCTTGAAGCCGAGCTGGTGAAAAAACCATGCGTACAGGGGGTAGAGGGTGTAGACACTGAATACGCCCTGCATGCCCACGGTGGGTGCGTCTTCCGACAGTTCTTCCTGCGGAGCAAACTGGCGGAAAAGCATGTCGTTGCGCAGCTTGACATAGTCGTATTTTCCCGGTTCAATGTTCTTTTTATTGCGAGCGTTTTCCCATTTACTGCACTGGCCCCCGAAAGGGAATCTTTTACCGTTGATTTCAATGCGGCTGATCGAGCAGAAGTTTTCACAACTTTTGCATGTAAATTCACCAAGCGGTTTGACTTCACAGTCCAGGATCGCCTGCAGATCAATGGTTTTCTTTTTAATGTCTCCCTTTCGGATTTTATCGCGGAGCCACAGGCTGATGCCAAAGGCGCCCATGAGTTCAGAGTCAGGCGGAACCGTAATATGCTTTCCGGTCTTGGCGGCAAAGGCCAGGGCAATGGCCCTGTTTTTGGAGGTACCACCCTGGAAAAGGATATGATTTCCGGTCTGGCGGTCGCCAACAATCTTCTTCAGATAATTTTCCACAATGGAATAGATCAGCCCGGCAAGGTTGTCTTCCCGCGTGGCACCTTCCTGGGCAGCCTTGCGTGTATCCGTATTGGCAAATGCCGCGCACTGATCGCTGAAGCGGGGCGGTTTTTCAGACTTGACCGCAAGCTCTGCGATCTTCTCCATGGGCACACCCAGGTCTTCCTTGGCCGACTCTTCGATAAAGGAGCCGGTGCCCGCGGAGCAGGATTCGTTCATGTTGAAGTCCACGGCAACGCCCTGGCGGAGCCGGGTAAATTTGGAGTCCTGACCGCCGATTTCAAAGATCGTATCCACATCCGGGCAAAAATAGGAGGCGCCGCAGGCGTGCGCCACAATCTCATTGTGGTAGGCCGGGGTGTCCGCGATCACGCTCAGGATTTCGCCGCTGGAACCGGTGGTGGCAACGCCTTCAATGCTGATGGCGTCGAGGCTTCCCAGGCTCTCGATGATTTGCGCCCTGACTTTTTCCAGGCATTCCTTGAGGGCGGCCTCTGGATTGCCGTTGGTCCGACCGTAGTGGGATGCGCAGATTTCCAGGGATTCAGTATCCACCAGGGCGACCTTGGTGGTTGTGGAGCCGCCGTCCACACCCAGCAGGTAGGTTCGGTCTTTGCGAAGGGGCGCATGACGGCTGGGCAGATACGTGACCTGGTCTTCATACTTGATCAGGGAATCCAGTGTGGCAAAGGAAAACTGACGGGGCGCGAATATCTGATCCCAGCTGTCCACGGTGTATTGGCTTTCCATAGCCAGGACTGCAGCGCCCAGGGCTTCGAAATACGGTCCCTGGCGTGGTACAAGGATGCTTCCTTCCTTGAAGAATTCCCGCAGATGGTCGGTGATAAATTTGTTCTGCGATGCACCACCGATCAAAATAATTCGACCGTCTGTGATTTTAGCTTTGTTGAGCAGACCGTAGACCTTTTCCGCCATGTTGTGGCAGAGCGTCATGACAATGTCTTCAACATTGCATTTTCGTTTGTTCAAGGCATGGGTGCAGTCGCTCTTGCAATGGACACTGCATCGCTTGGCCAGGGGAACTACGGAACCGCGGTGCGCGATTTGGGTAGCTTCTTCGATATTAAGATTCATGCGCATCAGCTGCTGCTTGAAAAACTCTACAGTGCCGGCTGCGCATTTATTTCCGGAAACATAATCCAGAACTTTGCCGTCTTCGTCCAGGGGATAGATGACAAAGGACTCGCCGCCCAGGGAGGCAATGGCGTCAGCCTGAACGTTGAGCAGTCGGAGTCCGCTTTCCACGGCTTCGGCTTCAAATACAACCGGAATCTGAAGCTGGGATGCGGTTTCGCGGCCGGTCGCGATTACGCCTGCAATGTCAGCCGGATTGTACCGGTTGAGTATTTTCATCAGGTGTTCGCGGGGGCTTCCGTGATGGTCTTCAATGATGACTTTCAGTTCCTTACCGCTTTTGGAAAGCACAGCCACCTTTACCGTGCTGGCACCGATTCCGATTCCCATGAATTTGCGTGTGTCGTCTTTCATATTTGAAGCTCCCTTGTTTTATAAATCATCCGGCCCGGTAATGGTTCCGGTCAGCGCCGAAGCAGCTGCTACCGCCGGATTGCAGAGATATACTTCGCTCTTCGGCGATCCCATACGTCCGACAAAATTCCGGTTGGTCGTTGCCAGGGCTTTTTCACCTGATGCCAGAATCCCCATGTGGCCGCCCAGGCACGGGCCGCAGGTCGGCGGTGTGAAGATTGCGCCGCTGTCAATAAAGGTTTCGATCAGTCCTTCGTTCAGGCACTGTTTGTAAATCAGCGGAGAGCCGGGGATGACAATTACGCGGAGATTTCTGTCTACCTTGCGACCCTTGAGAATCGAGGCTGCCAGGCGCAGGTCAGAAATCCGGCCGTTGGTACAGGAACCGATCACCACCTGGTCCAGGCGGATGTCTTTGGCCTGACTGACCGGTTTTGCGTTTTCCGGAAGATGCGGGAACGCGACCTGGGGTTCAATGTCTGCGGCATTGATTTCGAGTACGTCTTTATACTCCGCGTCCGGATCGCTGGTGTAGAATTGCCGACCAGGTTCAGCGGGACGGGTGTTCAGGTATTCCTCCGTGGTTTTGTCCGGAGCGATAATGCCGTTTTTGGCTCCAGCCTCGATGGCCATGTTGCAGATCGTAAGGCGGTCATCCATGGGCAGACCGGCAATGGTGTTGCCGTCAAATTCCATGGAACAATAGAGCGCGCCGTCTACGCCGATTTTGCCGATGATGTAGAGAATAATATCTTTTCCGCCGACCCATTTGCTCAAGTCCCCGTTTACGGTAAAGCGTATCGCTTCCGGCACCTTGATCCAGACTCGGCCTGTTGCAAAACACGCGCCCAGGTCTGTGCTGCCCATGCCCGTGGAAAAAGCGCCCAGCGCGCCGTAGGTACAGGTATGTGAATCCGCGCCCACCACAAAGTCACCGGCACCCACAATTCCCTGTTCCGGAAGAATCACATGTTCAATGCCTACTTCGCCTTGCTCGAAAAAATATTTAAGGTGATGCTTGCGGGCGAATTCGCGGAGCATCTTGACCTGCTCCGCCGACTTGATGTCTTTGTTGGGCGTAAAGTGATCGGGCACGAGAACAACGCGTTCCTTGTCGAAAACTTCCGCAGCGCCGGTCTTTTCGAATTCCTGAATCGCAATGGGGGCGGTCACGTCATTGGCCAGGGCAATGTCCACGTTGGCAAAGAGCAATTCGCCCGGTGTGACACGGTCTTTTCCCGCGTGCGCGGCAATAATTTTCTGAGTAATGGTCATGTTGGACATAAATCAGTCTCCTTGGATATCTTTGAAATGTGCCTGATGTTCTGAGAGATGATACGAATTTTCATGGTGTTCGTGATCTTTTCCCTTGATCGCGATATTGATGCACAACACCAGACCACCGAATAGAAATGCGGTTGCTCCGGCTGCTGCAAAGGCAGCGAACGGTGGCATTTTCAATACGAGAAACAGGGTAAAGAGAATCGCGCCGGTGTTGATCAGCCAGACTCCGATACGATTTCTGCCCAGAAAAAAGGCGGCAAAGAACATACAAACAAATATAATATATCCGGTAAAAACCATGTAATATGGCATGTTGTCGGGAACTTCCGCAGTGAGTTCAGTCAGAATTTTCTGAGTAAGCAGGAAAATCAGAATGGCCGGTGTGACCAGTTTGATGCACAGTTCCCACCAGCCTCCCAGGTGAATCTCCGAGTAATGATTGATGTAATCTCGAATCCGTTCGGTTCGGAAGAAGTACCCGATCACCAGACACTGCATGAGTCCGACAAAAGCCAGACCAAAAGAATTGGCCCATTTGTCAAAGATACCGATCCATGGGTCACCGCCGCGGGTTACAAACAGGATTCCGAATACAAAGGAAACCATGCAGATCATGGCGGTTATTTTTGCACGGGAAATGTCTCCGAATTTGTCATGAAGTCCGGCGACAACCCCTTCAACAATCGAAAAGAGTGAATCAATTCCCAGGGCCAGCAGCATGATGAAAAAGAGAACCGATATCACCGGTGCCCAGAAAGATCCCAGCTTGGCAATGGCAGTGGGGTAGGTGATGAAGGCCAGTCCGGCGCCGCCCTTGGCAACTTCGCTAACCGGCATGTTCTGGGCGTGGGCCAGATAGCCGAGTACAGAGAAAACAGCGAAACCGGCCAGAAAGCTGGTGGCGCAGTTGGCAAAGGAAGTGATAAACGCGTTGTTGGAGATATCCGATTTCCTGGGCATGTACGAGGCATAGGCAATCATGATGCCGAAGCCGATGGACAGGGAAAAAAAGACCTGTCCATACGCGTCAATCCAGACTTGAAAATCTTTGAGTTTTTCAAAGTCCGGCCTGAGGTAATAAACGATGCCGTCCATGGATCCCTCCAGCGTAATCCCCCTCAGGATCAGGATAACCAGGATGATGATGGGCAGGGGAACGCTGATCATGACAACTTTACCTACACGATGAACCCCTTTGTAAATGATCAGAAAAACAGCAATCCAAACCAGAAGCAGGCAGGCAACCAGGGGCCATTGAATCTGCCACATTTCGTCTGCCTGTAGAGAACTGCCTGTTACTTTGCCGAAAAAGGCTTCGGCGTTGTTATTCGCCCACGGCAGGTTGGTAGAAAAAGATTCCCACAGGTACTGGACTGCCCAGGCCATGACGGCGGCATAGTAAATGGAGATAACTGTGCCGGACAGCAGCGCGAACCAGCCGACCCATTCAAAGTTTTTGTTGACCTTTTTGATGGCAGACGGAGCACTGCCCTGCATCATCTGGCCGATACCGTATTCCAGAATCAGCAACGGGATGCCTGCGGTAAGCAGCGCGATAAAATAGGGTATAAAGAACGCCCCCCCGCCGTTTGCATATGCCATATACGGAAAACGCCAGACATTGCCCAGTCCGACTGCGCTTCCGACCGCGGCCATGATAAACGCAGGCCTGCTCTGCCATCGGTCTCTTGTTTCAGCCATTTAGTCCTCCCTGTCTTCAATTCCGCTGTTTATATCTTTTCCCAGTGGGTTTTTGAGTATGTCCCGCTGGCAGGAAATACACAGGTCAAAATTTATTTCCGCGTATACCTGGTCTTCCGCCTCCCTGGTATCCATATTGTCCAGCTGATTAACCAGGTTGCGGATTTCTCTGTCAATATCCCGGCAGAGGTCGTTGGATGTAATTTCCATCACATCGTAGGCGGATTTGATTTCCATTCTCATGGTGTACCGTATGTCCTGTCCGAGCAGGTCTCTGCCGCATCTGTCGCAAATAATGCCGTCCATGAGTTCATCCGCCTGCGATTTTTTGAAAATAAAGCATTATATGAAAACAAGGCCCAATGTCCAGATAATTCGTTGCTGCTGCGGCTGGTTTTCAACGTACAGGTAAGCTGCCTCAGGGCAGCGGAAGAAGGGCAGGGAAGAGTGGCGAGAGAAGAGTAATGAGTCTTCAATTTGTTCCTGAAGTTATTAAAGCAACTGACACAAGAGAAAATCCGCACTTATTTCCTTGCAACTCCGAACCGATAGGCACCGGCTTCAAGCAGGGTTTCGAATCCGGAGGAGTCATCGACCAGGCAGAGCTGGCGTTTGTGATCCGGATTCATCCAGATCCGGACAACTTCTGCGGCAAAGATGGTGTGGTCTCCGGAGGTCAGTGTTCCGTTGACTTTGCACTCCATGTTGACCGCGCATTCCTTGACCAGTGGTGCGGATACATCGGTTGCCGGAGCAGGGGTCAGGGAGAATTTCTCAAACTTGTCCATATTCTTCCCGGTCTGGGTTCCGCAGTCCAGAGTGGCTTGCGCCAGGTTTTCGTCCGGCCAGGCAATGACCAGTTCCGCGGAATTCATGATCAGGTCATGAGTAAAGCGAGGGGGAGCGATGGAAATGGCAAACATCAGGGGGTTCATGGATGTCTGCATTTTCCATCCAACAGGACAGATGCTGCGCTGATCTTTGTGTCGGGCTACTGCCCAGCAGACACGGCAGGGGCGGGCGCAGATTTCCTTTGCCTGGCTCCATGAGATTTCTTTCATCACAAGCACCTTTTTAAAAAAGTTGTTTTATTCGTTGAAAATGAACAATAGTATAGTAGAAACTTTTTTCTGTGTTTCAAGTGGTAAAATGTTAATCAGCGCCGTTTTTTTCTTTAGTCAAACGAATTTGCATTGCGCCGGATATGTTTTATATTTTGCAAAATATAATTAAAGTCTATAGTGGAACGCTGCCGATTTATTATATAAGTGCTTTTTTGTAAATGACATTCGATGTTTTTGCGGTGAAATATTCTCCTTTAACTGTCTTTAAGGACAGTCGGTTATGAAGAATACAATTCTGACAGACATGGGAAGACATACAGCTGAATGCATTGCCTTTACCGCAATTCCTGCTGAATATCAGGGCTTTGCATCCAGGTCTTCTCCCTCAATTACAGAGCTCAGGGGTGTGGATATGGTGGATGTTTTTTCCGCCAGAGCCTCTGCGCCGGGATGTTTTTTCCTGGACAGCAGCATGAAGCATCCGCGATGGGGAAGGTATTCCTATGCCGGAAGCGATCCATTTGTAACCCTCCGGTCATCCGGAAGGTTTAATGTGATTTCTTCCCAAGCCGGCACCATGGCTGTGCAGGGAGATCCGTTTACAGTTCTGCAGAAAATGATGGATTTCTTTGGATTCTCATCCGTGCAGCTACCCTTTCCGTTTATCGGCGGAGCTATTGGGTATTTCGGATATGATCTCGGCCGCTGGGTGGAGCAGATTCCGGACCGGACGGTTGCGGATATTCCTTTTCCGGACTTGTATTTTGGATTTTACACAACTTTTTTCGCTGCTGATCATGTCCGAAAAAAGGTGTATAGAGTGAGTTGGGACGGCGCAGACAGGGGTGTGGAAACCATCACAAAATCGGATTACCGGCCGGCAAGGGTCGGCGGTAAACTTGTTGAAAGGAGCTTCAGTCAGCAGGCGTATTTGGATGCGGTTACACAGGTCAAGGAGTATATTGCCGCAGGGGACATCTTTCAGGCCAATCTTTCACAACGGTTCGGCTATACGTTTGAGTGTTCGCCGGTTGATTTGTATCTCAATCTACGCCGAGTCAATCCCGCACCCTTTTCCTGTTTTATGAGTCCGGCTCCGGGCATGAATGTTCTTTCATCCTCACCAGAGCGATTTGTTTTCCTGGAAAAGGAAATGGCGCATACCTGCCCGATCAAGGGTACCCGGCCCAGGGTTTCTGAAGGCGAAGAAGATCGGCGTATTCAGCAGCAATTGCTGAAGAGTGAAAAAGACAACGCGGAACTGAACATGATTGTGGATCTGGAACGAAATGACCTGGGCCGTGTCTGCCGTTACGGAAGCGTCACAGTACCGCTCAAGCGAGAGCTTCACACCTTTGCAACCGTCCATCATCTGATATCCACGGTGCAGGGGCGGCTTCGGAGTGGCATTGGAAACTGCGGCCTGGTCCGGGCCATGTTTCCGGGCGGTTCGATTACAGGTGCACCCAAGATCCGCGCCATGGAGATTATTGAAGAACTCGAACCGGTTCGTAGAAGCCTGTACACCGGTTCGATCGGATATGCGGGCTTTAATCGGGTAATGGATCTGAATATTGCCATTCGAACCGTACTCACAGTCGGGCACAAAGCATACTATCAGGTCGGAGGCGGAATTGTGGCGGATTCAGATCCCGAGGCCGAGTACCAGGAGACCCTGGACAAGGGAAAGGCCCTGGAGAAAACGTTGATTTCCTGACAGGACGATGGATGTATAACCGATTGTCGGTAATGATGTAAGACGGAATCAAAGCGGGTTGATTTTAAATGCTTGACAAGCAGATGCTTAACTTTATAATAGTAAATGGAAATGGACTGTTGACTGGTGGTTAAAAGAATGGAAGAATCCCACAGCGGAAAAGACAGTAGATTCTCTGTATTATCCACATGCAGGATCTGTCTCCTGATTGGAATGTTTGCTTTTTGTTTTCTTGTTGT
>CAZGEP010000078.1:0-19984 GCA_964524955.1 uncultured Planctomycetota bacterium
TCACAACTCAAGCCATCTTCAACTTATCCCACAAACTTTGGGACGTTATCAATTTTTTTCCCCATTTTGCGCTGGATCACCATGGATATTTGAATGTCGGCTACATGTATATCTGCATGAGCAATGTGGCGATCCTGCACTTTGACATGAAAAAGGCAGGGTATGAACGCCCGCAAACCATGGATCACAATCAGAAGGCGTTCTGGCAAACAATCAAGAACTTTGTGTTCAGGGACGGGCGGTTGGCCCGAATCGGAGGTGACAGCAGGATCCGGTATGCATACTGTCAGGAGTATCTTCTGCCATCCCTTCTCTATGCCGCTGACCGCCTGGGGGATGGGACCGCGCTGACACTCGCTGAAAACCAGCTGGACTTGATCGCCCGAGAAGCTGAAGGCGGAGAGGGATTCTTTTATGCAAACCGGCTGGCAAAGCTCAAGGCAGAGAACCCCCATTATTATACACGGATCGAATCGGACCGGGCTGTTGTCTGTTCGCAGTTTCTGGATTTTGAACCTATGGTAGACTGGAGTAAAAAAGCGGAGCCCGATTATACCCAAACCTGGAAATGGGCGGAGCCTGAACATGGTGCCATTGCCGTGCGGACTCCCCGTCGCCTGGCGTCGTTCTCGTGGCGGGCATACGGCGGGGTTCAGGCAATGTGTCAGCCCCCGGAGCGGGGAGACCTTGCTGAATGGTACATGAATCTGACACCGGACATTCGCTTTATCGGAGATTATGCAGCAGACCGGCGTCGAAGCCGAAGGCTCATTGAGGAACACTCTGAATTTACCGAAGACGGATTTGTTACATGTGGATCAATACGCGAGGGGGTTGATGTGACGATCGACGAAGGTGGGCATCTTACAAATCAGGCCGTCACCCATATCGCATTTGCCGCTCTCGCTGATAAACAGACCTGTGTGGGTCTGCAGTATTCAGTAACTGCTCCGGATAAATTAACCTTTACCCGTTTGATCCGGACGCTGCATCTGAACATTCCCAACGATGTCTTTAACCGCTATACCCGAACGATATACATCGGGATGGACCCGTTTACACTGGAATCACCCGCTGCAAGCGATGCGGTACTGGACACAAAGAGTTTGCATCTGAATATCGACGGTGTGCTGGGTGTCGTGGGTATATACGGCGGAAATTCTCTTAAAATAGACCGGTCGGCTGTCTGTCGCGGAGGCCGGTATGAGAATATCCGGGTGGAGCAGATCTGTCTGCATACTGAAAACAAGACATCGCCCCGCAGGGGGGGGACCGTGATTGTGGATGTCGGCTTTGCCGTTCTTTCCGGCGCTGATCCAGCTCAGACAGCAACCTTCAGGGCCGAACCGCTCTCTTTCAGCGAACAAGCCGTCAGGGGGGTCCGGGTTACTGGCATGGACGGGAACGTATATGTGCTGGCAGCGAACTTCTCAGATCGGGATGTTTGTCTCAGGGAGATGGGTAGCGACACCCCGCTGGGCGCAGGCCGAGCTGCGGTGATATGAATTTCGCCGAAGCCCAGTGACTGCGGTGCGATCATTTGTCTGTTAATTTTTCGGCATGCGGATGGGCTTTTTCGTAAATCAACTTCAAATGTTCGGTGCTTACGTGGGTGTAAATTTGTGTGGTGGAGAGGTTTTTGTGTCCGAGCAGTTCCTGAACCGAGCGAAGGTCCGCACCCGCATTGAGCAGATGGGTGGCAAAGCTGTGCCGGATGGAATGCGGAGATAGCTTGGAGTTCAGTCCCGTGATCTTCAGATATTTATCCAGCATTCGTCGGACGCTGCGGGACGTAAGCGGTGTTCCAAGACGGTTCAGAAAAACCTTGTCTGTTGCTGCCCCGGCCATATGGGTATTCCGCGCATCAATGTAGCCCTTGAGTGCTGACGCCGCGAACCGGCCCAGGGCCACCAGCCGTTCTTTTTTTCCCTTTCCCAGAACCCGTATGACCTCCTGGTTGAAATCAATGTCGGCGAAACAGAGTGAGGTGAGCTCTCCCACGCGCATGCCCGTGCTGTAGAGGACCTCCAGGATTGCTTTGTCCCGTTTTCCGGAGAGGTTTCGCACATCCGGAGCTTCAAGAAGACGGCCGATGTCCCGGGTGTTCAGGTAGTGGGGAAGCGGGCGGCCCCGTCGGGGGGTTCGGATACCGGAAAGCGGGTTGTCCGTGAGCATATCCACACGGATCAGAAATTTAAAAAAGGAGCGAAGTGATGAGAGACGACGGGAAACTGTTGCGACCGACAGTCCGCTGTTCTTCATCTTACCCAGGTATGCTCGGATATCATTGTGACCTATATTTGCGAAGTCGTCCACGGTTTTATCGGCTTTTTCGGAGAAATCAAGAAAGTCGTTGATATCGCGACGATAGGCTTTTATGGTCAGATCGGAATAATTGCGTTCAATATTCAGGTGCTTGAGAAAGAGTTCAAGGCCCGTTTTGATGGTTGTGGGCATGGAATCCGGCATTCACTGACCTTCTCTTTTTTGGATAATTTCTTTCAGTTCACGGATCATTTGCTTGAGTTCTTTGATATCGGATTTGACCTGATCCAGTTCTTTTTCCACGTCAGCGGCATGGTTGGTTTTCACACTGGAAACCGGGGGTGCTATGGTATTTTTGGGATCCCGGCGTTCTCTTCTATCTGCGGGTTCTGTTTTCTCCGGAATCTCGTTCACGGGTTCGACTTTTTCCGGCGTATTGTTCTTGCGAGGTTTCGGGCTGTTGCTTTTTACTGTGTGCGATTTGTTGTGTTTCAGCTTTTTCCCTGTCAGGTCGTGATAGATCTTTTTTCGATATTCCGATAGCGTTGTTTGTATCTCTTGGTCGGAAAGTCCATTGGATTTGAGTTTCTTTCGTTTTTGCTCAACAGAAGACGTTATAATCCTGTCCTGATGTTTGCGCAGCATCTTCGTTTGCCGCTCTTTCATGCGGCGAACATGATCTTCAATCTCATTTTCCGTCAGCCCTTTTCTTTTCAGGTCTTTTCTTAGCTGTTTTTCCCTTTTTTTCTGAAGATACAGGATCTTTTCAGCTTCAGGCATATCCTTGATTTTTTCTGCTTCCTCTTTGAACTTCAGGCGCATCTGGCTGATGGTTTTCTCAATCTCTTCCTCGCTCTTTCCATTTTCCTGCATATGCTTTCGGACATTCTCCAGGCGTCTTCCGAAACGGTGTCGGATGACTCGTGCCAAGTGCTTGTCAGTAGAACCCTTGGGACCGTGCTGGCCGGGACGGGCATACAAAAAAACAAACACAGAAAGAAACAGCAGAAAAAAGCAGGTCACTCGTTTCATGGCAAAATTCCTTTTCAGAAAATTATGGTACAGAACATGAGACATTCAGCAGATACAAGTATATATTGAAATTAATGCAAATGGCATGCCGCAAACGGAGGAAATACATATCCTCTTATTAGGTATGGCTTTATGCTAAATGGTCCGCGACAGGAAATCGCCATCCGCATGTAAAATTCCCTTACAGTATACTGTTTTCTTACAAAAAAGTCAAGTCCACTGCTGCCTGAAGGTTGAATTCGCTTACCAGACACGTGATTCAGTCCAGATGAAAGACCTCTTCCAGATCTTTGGATACCGGGCTGTTGTCCGCGTTGGTCGGCATAATGTCCTTCATGTGTGCCCACCAGCGTTTGCAGATAGTGGTCGCAGCAATCCGGTTCCACTGTTTTTCGCTTTCAATCTCAGCGTATGCAAACAGACAGCTGGTTTCTTCATCCAGAAAAATCGAATAGTTGTGCACCCCATGGGATGTCAGAACGTCTTCCAGCTTGGGCCAGATGGGGTTGTGGCGTTTTCGGTACAGCTCATGTTTGTCTGGACGAACCTGCATCATAAATGCTTTTCGAAGCATAGGCACGGCTCCTTTCCTGACCTTATTTTACCTCATTGTCGCTCTGTACGGTCTTTTCCACAATATTTGCTATTTTGATCGAGGCTTCAATCGACTTTTTGATCATTTCCGTTTCTGTTTGTTCCGTGACCCGTCCTGAGGAAATATAACTCGCATAAATATTGCCGGCCACACTGAAAATCGCCATCTCACTGGGCTGAAGATTGGAATAAAACGTTTTCTGCTCCATGTTGTTTCTCCTCAAAGAAAAAAGGATACGGTTTACTCTGAACGTTTTCTTCTTTTTTGGCCGTTTCGTTCAAAACAGAAATCCGGAAGTTTCTGTATCGTGCACTTCGGGTATACATGTGCCTCAGTCCGATGCGTCCTTCTGTGATTGGCGGAAACCGGTCCGCTTTGAAATGACAGAGCATTTCTTTGTCCGGTGTTCGGATGTGCATAAAGAGCTGCCGGTCCTTTTTGATAACCGTGATTCGATGCGGAACACCCTTTTTAAAAAGTCCGGTCCGGTTGTAGTCTGGCGTGAGTTCGGAGCCGCGGAGTCTCTTGAGCCTGGGCAGATAGCGACGTGCCCGGATGTAGTCTTCGTTCGGTTTGCTGTTTTGGGTGCCAAAGGCTGCATAGCTGATGTGGTATGTATTCATATTCAGAAAGTACAGCTTCATGGACGGAACGGCGCGCCGGTCGTTCCACCTGGAAATGTCTTTTTTGTATGGCCCTGTATCGCTGCCCGTGGCCAGGATGTAGAGAATGGTTACGCCACGGATCTCATCATCGAGTCTGGTGTATTCAAAATCAATCCGGATATCACCGGAAAAACTCTTTTTCGTCCACAGGACCGCATGGCAGGAATCATCTCCCCATTTCTTTCCTGCTGCGAAATCCATTCCTTTTTTACTGTGGGCGATGGTTGCTTTCTTGCCGTCCAGGAACCATTTTTTCTTCCAGTCATTTGTACAGGAGTCAACGAAAACGTCTTTCCATTCCTTCTTGAGCAGTATCTCAAATTGAGATCGCGTTCTGGTATTATCTGTTCCTTTATTTGCCTGCGCTGCTGATGCAGCACAGAGCAGAATAAGTATAAAAAAAAATTGTAATGAAATGGGTGAGAATGCCTTCATGGAAATTCTCCCTAAAAGATATTGATTTTTCACTGATTATAAGTTTTTTTCTGTCAAAGTCAATCTGTTTCGCCTGTTTCGCGTCAGGGTTGTGTTTTAATGGTCTCAATCTGCGGCATGGAAAGATAGAGTATGGGCATTGCTCCGGTTTCGGTTGTGAAATACGGAATATGGTAGATGCCGCAGCCGAGTTTTCCGCCGCCAGTGGGGTCGACCTGCTGCCACGTGCCGTCTTCAGTCAGGAATTCAGCCCACACATGCCCGCTCATTCCGTACATCCATCCGGCGACCTGACGGCAGGGGATCTTTACAGACCGGCAGAGCGTAACAAAACAGTCGGAGAAATCCCAGCACCGACCGAATTTCTGCTTGAGTACTTTCTTTGTTCCCCAGCGGGATCCCATGGCGCCGCTGAATTGAATATTCTTTCCAGGTGACAACCATTCAAGAAGCGCCTGAACCTTTGCCTTGCGGGTGTTTCTGCCGTATGTGATCTTCCGGGCAAGCGCTTTGATGTGCGCATCATTCGCCGGCCAGTAAGACGTGGCAGAAACGAGTGTGTTGTCCGCCTTCCGGTTTGATGGGGTCAGGCCAGTGCTATTGCAGGAGATCTCTGCCGTAAATGAGACATAGGGAACATTGACGGCTGAAGGAAGATTCGTAAACGAATACGTTGTCGTGTCTGCGTTTATGCTGACCGTTTTAGCAGATGGGGGAGTAAACGTATACGAGAGCACACCATCGGACTTGCGAGGGCTTCGGAGCGTAACCGATGTACCAAAAGAAAAGCCTTTGATCAGAGTGGATATCCGGTCAGTAATCTCTTTCTTCGGATTGTTCTGATTGTACTGAAGAAAGAGATTGAAAATTCTGTTGGCTGCCATGTAATCGGATTTATCAACAGCACCGATAAATGCCTTGACCCGGTAGTGTATTTTCTCGGGTTTGGGCGTGTAGCCCAGTTCATAGCCGACCTTGATGGTTGTTGCAAGACTGGCCTTGCAGAGCTCAATGACCTGTTTACCTTTGAGCAGGCAATACGCGGGATTGTTTTTCATCTTGCCAATGACCTTGTGAAGTTTTTGAGCATTTGCTTTGGTGTCGCTTTCCAGGATATTGACCTGGATGAACTGCCCGTGAATGCGCAGAAAATTATTGGAAAGTTTTACAAGCGGAATACCAAGTTTTCTGCTGATCGCATCGGTCTGGTCTTTCGGAATCACCATGGACTTGTTCAGAAAACACCCGGCTGGAAGGTTCGCAAGAGATGGGTCCGCCGGTTCCGCTGCAGGCAGCAGACATGCAAGACCAGTGAGAATGAAAATCAGAGAAATCGATTGTTTTTTCAAAACCATACCCGTCTCCTTTTTACGAAAGAGTTGTAAGATATTCCTGTATTGCGTTTCCAAGATCGATTCCAAATCCACGGGCAGACTCCTGATTGACTTCCGTTCCGCGGGCATTGGCGTATGGGATTTCAATAGCAGTGCCGAGTCTTACCCCGGGAAGTTCAGCCGACCACCGGGAGAAACCTTTGCCGGCTGTGTAGTTCTGACCGGTATTCCAGGCAGTTCCGAACGGCAAAAAATCCGCAGCTGAGACTGGAAGGTGACAGGCAGCGGATTCAAGAATAGCGAAAAAACGCAGTTGCTCAGCGGCAATTTCCGGAGTCTTCGATCCGACCAGGTAGATCACCTCGTTGTGTTCTCCGGAGATGTGCGGGCAATGAAGATCCAGCCCCAGACGCAGGCGGTTTTCTGACCATTCGGGCACAAACGCGCGGATGGCCCGGGTTTCAGCATGGAGGCTTTCTCCGATATAATCCCGGCCATGGTCCCGGGGACGACGGCCTTTGCCCTGGTCGCCGTTTTCCACACCATCCAGGTCGGCAAAGGGCGCGAAAAAAAACTGTACGTTATCCCGAAGCCATGCAGCCTGTGTGTCCGCTGAAAAAACCAGCCATTCGACCAGTCCTTCCAGTGTGTATTCGGCCATCATCTCGCAGCAGTGATGGCGGCAGGTGATCGCGACTCTGTATCCGGGGTCGGGAGATCCAGTCAGCAGGTACGGGACGTTTCTGCCCTGGTTGGTTGTGCACAGGGTGTTTTCGGTAAAAACGTTTTTTGGTTGAAGGCCTTTGATAAAACGCTGCCAGCGGGAGAGCTGATACGGCATGGCAAAACTGAATCGGACTTCAGGAGTTTCATTGAACGTGTATGCAAACGAATTTTTTCCCATACAATCCGCACCCAGCCAGGACCATGTTTCTCCGCAATCCAGGGAAACCGCCGGGCCGCGCACACCCAGAGCCCGACTCCGGGTGAACTGAAATGTCAGGGTGCGTCCAGCAGCTTCCCGAACAGCAAAGTACCAGTAAAACCAATCCCGATCCGTATCCCGAATCTCCTGGTGAACCAGGACCTGATGATCGGTGATGTCTTCCACAACAATGTTACCGCCCAAAAAGGATGCATTGATTGTAATTGGCATGTGTTTCTCCATAAAAATTACAGATTCAGTCCGCGCTCCATGGACCATATTCGGAGAGCGTTTGACAAGTCTGCCCCCAGGAGACCGATTCGTCCGGTGGGAAGGTTGGCTGTACTGTATGCCTGAATCAGGATATCATCCACATAGAGTTCAACAAAACGGTCCCGGATCAGCAGTCGAAATCCCGCCTGTTCAGGAAACGAAATGCTTCGATCAATCACCGGCTCCGGATTGGTAAGCGCCCAGGATGATTCGTCCATATCCCCGCACTCAATGTGTGCATCTCTGCTTACACGGATCGCCCATCCGGTTTGACCGGGCCCCTGAATATAGATGCCGCATTTATGTTGCGAGCACTCTTTAAAGGTAAAGCGTCCCTCAATTACCGCGCCAATTGAGATGTCCAGGGCTTCGTTCAGCATGGCAGGGCCGTCTGTCTGTTCGGGCAATCGTATTTCAGTCGGCTTGCCGACTTTCAGCGTTTCATTTCCGTGCCAGTAGCAGAGCCGCATGGATCCGTCTTCATCCATCTGAATTCTCTTGAACGGAGCCAGATGCTGATTTCCCAGGTTGTCGCCGTTTTCCCGGTACTTGACCTCGTGATTAAACATCAGGCCGTCCGGTCCGTTAAAGAAACCGCAGAAACTTGTGTGCGCGTATCGGGCATCAAAGGTCAGGAGCCGTGCGTTCTTCGGAGCGGGTCGCCAGGGACCTTCGGGCTGGTCTGCGGTTAGAATCCAGATGCCGCTGATTTCCGGTATACGATCCGGTGTCGGCAGGTTGTACTCTGTCCGGTACTGTTCCATGAAATCAGCACGGGTATAACTCTTGACTGCCAGGTAATAGCGGTCGCCGACCCGACACGCGCCTGCCACTTCCATCCAGGGCAGCACATCATTCGCTGTCCAATGAATTTCGGGTGGGGGCAACGCCTGCCAGTGGAGACCGTCTGTGCTGCGGCCGAAACCGAATCCGGAACGCTTTCTGGGGTTGGCGGTCAGGAAACCATAGAGCCCGCCGTTGCCGTCCGGGATCGTCTGCATGTCGTCCCACCTCGGACCCAGATACGACGGTCTTTGATCAAAGGGGCCGACCTTGTACCAGCGGGCATCGGGACGGAACTCCACCCGCGGGCCCAGCCGGTTCCAGGTCCGCAGATCCACGGATTCCGCCAGTTTGGTGACAAGGTATAGATGTTCGTGCTGGGTAAAGCTCATGTAATATTTACCGTCCTGCTCAAAGTTGATCCCCTTCCAGATCATGCCGCTTCCAATCTGATCATCGCCTGTGATCACCAGATCCTGTTCCTGGAAATGGACACCGTCTTCTGACGTGGACAGGTAAACGCCCTTGCGCGGCATCATCATGTTATACAAGTAAACTGTTCCGTCTTCAAACCACACCCAGGTGTCCTTGAGTACGCCGGGTGCCTTCTTTGTTTGAAAGAGCATGGGAATTTCCCTGTTCGTTATGGTTTCATCAGTTGGTTAATTTCATCCGCGTTCAGCGCGCGTCTGTAAATGTGCAGTTCATCAATCCGGCCATTCACGTTTCTGCCGATCACGTCTTTGGCCTTGGGAATTCCCCGCTGCAAAAGATTGCTGTCGAATGCAGCATTGCCTTTTGCTACCTGTTTGCCATTCAAAAAAAGCTGGAGTGTCTTTGTCTTGAAATTACAGATCGCTGCTGCGTGAACCCATTTTCCGGTTTCTTCGAATGGATGTCGGAGGCTGCTGAACCTGTCCTGACGGCAGCTTCGACCGCCGATCTGGAGTTGTGAATTCTTGATAATGAAATTAACCGCACCATATCCTTTGTCAATGCTGCTTTTGAAGATAAAGGCAGACTGGTCTTTTTCCGGCCGTTTGGCCACATAGAGCCAGCAGGCCAGAGTGACTGCCGGAGCCCGGTGAAACTCGGTGCTGATCCGGTAGTGCGCATCCATAAAAGCGTCTTTTCCGTTAAAGGCCGCTGCCTTGCCCAGACATCCGTCCGTAATGGTTACGTTATGCGGGGTGAGTTTGTTGCCGCTCCCGGGGCCGGCCTGTTTGCATTGATCGTTACCCGGATTCTCTGGATCATCAAAGGAATAGTACGCGATCTCATCATCACTGTCCAGGTACTGTCGGAAGTCCGGCAGGCGGTGAAAGGTGATGCGGTTTCCGTCGTGCAGATTCTTCGCGCCGTCATACGCTGTGCGGGATATCCAGACCAGGTCGTTTCCGTCAATCTGGAAATTAATCTGCTGAAAACCCGTGTTTTTGACCGAGGTCTCCCAGTCCGGCTCAAGCCCGTCCTTGAGCAGGTGCTTGGCAATCCGCCAGTGAACCAGGTCTTCGGATTCCATCATGACAAGCACATTCCGCATCAGGCGGTAGATGCCCAGGCGTTTCCGATCCGGGTATTCGCTTTCGCCGGTTACCGGGTTGGACAGGGCAATATACTGTCCGGTGACCGGATCGCGGGCAATGTGAAAACCGCTGCATGCACCCGGAAAGATCGAGTAGCAGTTCTCCTTACCTTTTTTCGGATTCGGATCAAAGACGTTCCGAAAGTGCTGGGTATTGTCCTTGTCATTGTAAAAGACCGTGGCGGAAAAGATACCCCGTGTCCGTTCGAAATGCCGATAGATGATCCACAGTTTTCCGTCCGGTCCAACCACACAGCTGCCTTCAGAGTTGTTTCTCGTCACGCGGCCGTTTGCCACCTGGTAGTCCATAACCGGCTTGGGGGGCGGGATGTCAAAATTTGGATAATCGCTGAATATCCAGTTTTTTGCAACCATTGGGTCTGTCTTGATGTTGAGTTTGAGCACGCGTGGCAGATGATAATGTCCGTTTTTGGGTTTGGGCTCATCCAGGGCCTTGTACAGAAAACCATTGTGAACCGCATAGGCGCCGTTTCCTTCCCAAAGGTTATTATTCCAGATTTCGACCGGGTCAGACCAGCTCTTGCCGTTGTCCTGGCTCTTTCGGATAAATGTTCCGGGTTCAGGTTTGAAGGTACTGTACAATAGATAGACGGTCTCTCCAATTTGAAAGAAAGAACCGCATCGGAATGATTCGACCCGGTACTGATGCTGCCAGGTGCGTCCCTTGTCTGTGGAGCGGTGGATGTCGCCCTGCCATTTTTTTACACCGGATGCGCCATGGACGGAAAG
This sequence comes from uncultured Planctomycetota bacterium, assembly GCA_964524955.1. Lineage (GTDB taxonomy): Bacteria > Planctomycetota > CAZGEP01 > CAZGEP01 > CAZGEP01 > CAZGEP01. The sequence continues at coordinate 10,643 of CAZGEP010000078.1, forward strand.
CAGGCTCCTCTCTGTTAGAATCAGGTTGGGCGCGTGCAGATGCATGCCGACAGGATCCTCTTTTTTAAGCACAGCAATGTCTGCGTGTATCGTATCTGCGTAGTCATCGGCGCTGGCCTGGCGGGGGGCTGTTACGAAGATCATGACGATTGTTCCTGTAAGAAAGATGACTGTTGTAATGATGCGGTTTGCGTGTTTCATAGATCTTTCCTTTGTGTCAGATTCTATTCAGGGCCAGTTTCAAAAGGTGTTTGAGTACAGCCTCCTCCTCTGGAACAAAGTCCTGAGTTTCGATTCTGCAGACCGGCTGGATCGGAAGGCCTCGCAAGGCCAGGAACTTTTTGGCAGAGAGCGGATACTTGTTTCGCGTAGTCATATTTGCCACACTCAGGAATGCCTGGAGAGATTCGGCCTTCTCAGGATCTTTTTCAAAATCAGCGCAGAGTCGAGTGTAAAGATCAGGATAGAAATTCGCGTCAATACTGGAGTACCCGCTGGCGCCTGCACGCAGAGATCCGAGAAGGGTCTGGGCATTGGCATTGAACAGACGGAGCGGTGTGCCCTGAACCGCCTGGATTTTGGCTTCCAGTTGCACCGGGTCGCAGCAGGTATCCTTGAAGAAATGAAACCGTCCTGTATGGGCCAGCCACTTCATCATAGCCGGACTGAGCAGAAAGGGGTATGGTTTTGGGCATTCGTAAATCCCCAGCGGGATGTCCCGAGTCGTTTTCAGAAACGCTTCAGCCTCTTTACGCCATGTATCTTCATCTGCTCCTTCAGCTACCAGCTGGTTGGTTGTCAGCACAACAGCCTGAACTCCGGTTGCATAAAGTCGTTCAGCCATTGTTGCCTGTTCGCCTGTGGCGTTGCCGAAAGCGCCTGCCGAGACTACGGGCACGCGGCCTGCGGCACTGCTGACTACTCGCTCAGACAGCTGTACGCATTCATCCGGAGTCAGGGAATACATTTCACTGGAGAGGCAGACGGCAAAGAGACCTGCGACTCCGCCGTCAATGTACCAGTCAATGAGTGTGTCCAGACCGTCCCAGTCAATCTCCTTATTTTCCAGAAAGGGGGTGAGCATTACCGGCCATACACCGTCAGGGATTTGAATCGTTTGAGTCATGATGTGTATTCCTTGTCAAAACGTTACTTTTCTACAATCTGCAAACCCATGTCATCCACGTAGACGGGTTCTTCGCCATCTGTGATTTTTTCCGCAATGACCGTGACCGATGTCTGCCTGGGGCCGGTAGTGAAACGGAGCGTGCGGCGCTGCCATTTACTGTTTGTGGCTGTCACGGCCTTGCTCTGCAATTTCTTCTGACCGAGCCGGACCGCCAGACAGTCCTGAGCATTTTTTCCAGCCCGGAACATGCCCATGAGTTCGTAGGTTGTGTTCGGGTTCAGGCCGGATGCGGTCTGCTGGATGCTGTTTGTTCCTGCACCCAGACACACGCTTTGGCCGCCCATCATGGTTTTGGCATCCGTGACCCATTGACCGTGGAAGTGGGTAATGATGGTGATGCTGTTACCGTTCAGCTTCCACGGATCGGTCTCTTTCCTGTAAAAGGCTGCATTTCGAATCAGGTTCCGGTGAGGCGGATTGGTTCTGCGCATATCGACTTTTTCCGGCGGGTTGCTGAAATCATGTCCGGCTTTCCATTTATCTTTGCCCAGTTCATAGGCGCCACGATCCGGGGCTTTGCCCGTATACCCGCCGGTAATGCCGGGTATGTGCAGGCCTGAGTCCACAGGACCGGTTTCGGGTGTGAGATGCTTTTTGTCAGCCAGTTTGCGATAGTTCCAGGAGTTGTGATGCCGAATGATTCCGCGTCCACTCACCCGGATGCCGTTCGTGCTGACCGTGTTGAAAATCCGGCATCCGTACAGATCCTTTGTCTGACCGGCGGGCCATGTGGAACGGTAGCCAAACTCCGCATCCGAAACCGTATTGTTGTAATACAGCAGATAGTTGCCGTACATGTTGTTGATGATTCCGATATTGCGTACATCCCAGATGACATTGTGATGCATGATGATATTCCTGCAGCCGTGGTCAAAATAGAGTCCCATGTTTGAATGCTTGCATACATTTTCATGCAGCCAGTTGTAGCGGACTTCAGAGTTGCCGCCTTCCACGCCGTTGCCGTAGGTCAGGCCCAGATCATCGGTCAGAAAACCAGCCTGGCTGACATCATTGTACTGGAAAATACAGTCATAGAATCCGGGGGTGCCCACGCAGGTCCGGCCGGCCCGGCGGATGGTATTGTGGCTGACAATGTGTCCGGAACCGCCTCTGCCGAATTCGAGGGCTGACGCGTAACTGCCGATGGCATCGAAGTCATGAATATAGTTATTGATAACGTTATGATTTCGGCCTTGAAGCACAAGGCCGCTGCCGGAGGCATACGCGATCTCGCTGTTTTGTACGGTGTGATGACTTCCGCTTAACACCACACTGGTATTCATCTGGGCTCCGTAAGGCCTGTCCGAGAGATTGGAGTGGTAGGGATGGAAGATCCGAAGTCCGTCAAAAAGCATGTTTTCCGATTGAGTGTCTGTTTGAATGGTTGTACCATGGATGGTGATGTTCTGAAGCGTGATATGTTTTCTGCTCGTAAGGTCAATCGCAGTCATGCGCTTTTTGACAGAAATCCGATCTGCCGGGTTTTCTTCGCCCGGAGCCCATACGTAAAGGCGCTTGATCGTTTCATCATAGAACCACTCGTTCTCCGAATCCAGGGCCGCTTTTCCGCCGAAGATATAATAATATCCATCGCTCTTGCAGACATGGTTGCCTTTTTTGTCTGCCTCGTTTTTGATGGAAATCCAGCCCTTTCCATGGCCGATGACGGGTGTTGTCCAGCAGTACCAGCGTTTGTGGCTGGATATCCAGACACGGGCGCCGGACCAGTCCTTCTGCGGAAGGCTGCTGTCAGCGATCCGAGTGGGAGTGGTTCCGGGTTTCATTCGTGCGGTCTTGAATTCAAGCAGGTACTTCAGATCCCGGCCTCCTGCATTGGGCCAGCGTGCCTCCCACATCATGCGATTGTCACAGAAGACTTGATTTTCATGACCGAGCGTCAGGTCTGTGTCTGTGAAGTAAATACTGCCCTTGTCCTTTTTCCAGCCGCTGACAGGTTCGCTTCCAGTGATCATGACCTTTTCGTTCTCTGCGGCACGGAGCAGGATCGGCTTTTGGCGGGTTCCAGAGGTCTTGAACTGAATCGATTCCCGGTAGGTGCCTGCGCGCACCTCGCAGACGTCACCGGGCGCAAGCAGGTCCACTGCCTTCTGGATTTTGGCAAAGGGCTTTTTGCTTGAACCGTTTCCTCCGGAGTTGGCTGTTGCGTCAACATACAGCGTTTTTGCATGGAGCGGCATGAGGATTCCTCCTGAGCATAACAGAATAACCGTGCTGATTCGGGTGAAAAACGATGTGAGTGCAGCGGTTTGCTTCATACGATTTCTTTCCTGCAAGGTTGGATTGCGCTGAAACAGGTGTATGAGTATACGATACCTGACTTGATAAATCCATAAAAAAACGGTTGGAAAGCATTGAACTTCAGGTTGACTTTTTGAAAACGCATGGTAAACTTATCTGAGTCTTACCTTTGACTTACTTTTGACTTTTTGCAGGAGCCAGATTCATGACAACAACCCGATTGTCATCCAAGGGCCAGGTGATTATTCCCAAGGCCATCCGCAATCTGCATCACTGGGAACCGGGGCAGGAACTGGCAGTGATTGATACAGATGATGGTATTGTGCTGAAACCGGTTTCCCCCTTTGAGGAGGCGAATTTGAAGGATGTTGGAGGCTGTTTAAGATCCAACGGTCCAGCAAGGTCGCTGGTGGATATGGAAAATGCGATCCGAAAAGGAGCCGGGGAGCGAGCAAAATGACAGCTGTTGATACCAATCTCGTAGTCCGCTTGCTCACTCGTGATGATGAGAAACAATACAAAAAAGCATCCAGGCTCTTTGAGAATGCGGAGATATATATTTCTAAAACTGTTCTTCTGGAGTGTGAATGGGTGCTTCGGTACGCATATTCATTCTCAGCTCATAAAATATGTCGTGCCTTTCGAATGCTCCTGGGGATGGTGAATGTTCATACAAGTGATCCGGTTGTGATTCATCAGGCACTGGAATGGCATGAACACGGAATGGACTTTGCAGATGCTCTTCATCTCTCAGACAGTCAGCATTGTGACAAAATGAAGACCTTTGACAAGAAGTTTGTCAAGAAAACGCCGACCCTCTCCGCCTGCCAGGTAACCCAGTTATAAAAGATGGCCTGTCAACCATGAAATACCGGCGTTGTCTGAAAAACCTGTCCTGCTCCAATCGGCATCCCTGGAATGGCTGATAATCGGTTCTAAACGCAATAGACGCAATGAAAACCAGCGCTGCATTTCAGCACGACAAGCAAGTCATCCGTTTTTATCCCGTTAATCACTATCGTCTTTTGTATCAGAAACAGCCGATACCGATTGCGATACCGATACCGACTTCGATTTGGAATAGTCATTTCTTGACGTATTCACGGGATGTCTGTTTTACTTCTGGATGTCTCCCCAGCGCCGGATCATGGTTTCGCGTTTTTTCTTCAGCTGATCCAGGATGTTGGGGCCGAGAGTAAACGTGCCTTCCTCTTCCGGAGTGAGAGTGGTGATCAGGATTTCCCTGCCGCCGTTCTCAACCAGACGGATCAATTCTTCAACATTGTCCAGCTCATCCCGGGCAATTTCGTACCACTGTGCGATATTTCCGGTGCTGATCTTCTGTGTTGCATGCGGAGCATCCGGGTCACCGGACAGAGGCTTGATATTCCTGTCGCGGAACACCTGGGCATAATAAAAGTTGCTGCACGAACGCACAGCACTGGCATAGATCCGAAAACCGATTGCCACTTTCTTGAAAAAGTCAGGATCAGCGACATTTTCCAGGTTTTCCAGGGTTTTTGCCCCGCGGATCAGACTGGAGAGCGCTGCCCGAAGCTTTATATCCCACAGCCAGCCTCCGGCAGCGGCTGTGTTGCGGCGTCCGCCGTGGATATTGACATAATCTATCCGCGCATTTTCCGTTGAGGTGTTGAATATGTGCGGAAGAAAGTAGTCTTCTTCCTCAGGGCTCAGCAGTTCAGGACGCACCACCAGCGGACGGTTGAAGTAGCGGGTGTTAACCGCTTCGTGAACCGTTGGATGTTTGGTTGTGGTTTTGAGCGCCTGATGAATGGTATCAAAGGCATCAGTAATGGTGTCGGCGGTTTCTTCGCTTCCCCATTTTCCGGCCAGCTTGCGAAGTGCTGAGATACGGGAAAAAAGGCTGTTTGTGGGTGAGGTGACGCACTCTTCGACAATGTCCAGGGTGGGGCCGCATACCCACAGGGGCTCGACTGCATGATGGTAATGGCTGACGCCCAGGTCTACCGAACAGATTTTTACTTCCGGTTTGTGAAACCGTTCCATACCGCTTAGAATCGGAAACGGATTCAGCAGGCCTCTGGAAGGCTGACCGTTAAAGGTTCCTGTAGACGCACAGTCCGGATCGGAACGGAATTTGGATGCCAGGTGTGTATTCGGCGGAGCCAGGGCCTTGAGCATGTCGTGCTCCGTATAATTCATTTGTCCGTGCAGGATGACATGAATGTCGCCGCCATTGTTAATCGCTCCGTTATGAAGGGCCTGGATAAAACCGGCCATTCGTTCGTTTATGGGGCGGAGCTGACACTGCATGGGGCCGTTTTTGCCGTTGTACAGATAGTCTGACCAGCAGAAACCAGAGCCGGAGTCATTGGCAAGAAAGTTATAAATTATCAGACCGGGAACGTTCTTCTTCAGCTCGCCGATCATCCATTCGTACATCTCCAGCGTTTCCGGCTGATCCGTACAGCAGGAAAATGCCGGCCGCTGGCTTCGGGCCGGGTGATCCACGCGGGGTCCGCGCAGGTGGGGATATTCATCAAAAAACGATCCCGGCATGTAAAAGGGCTCGCAGCCCTGATAGGAGGCGCCCAGCCCGTATTCCTGCAGGATCTCGGATCTGGCAAGCAGAAGTTCCTGGTTCTTCTTAACCAGGTCCGAGGGTACATGGGGCTCAATCATGGGGTGTGGAAAAAAACGGTAGAGTGGTCTTCGGTATGCCGCGTATTCGTACCAGGGGCTGTCGGAAAAGTATTCTCCCTTTTCTGCGACTCCGCTTACAGACACGCAAACGTCTCCATAGGGCTTCAGCCTTGCTGCCATCTCTGCAAATTTTCGAAAATCGTCAATATCCGCTGTCATGCGGCCAAGATTGATGATTTTCTTTTCTTCGGATTTCGTACCCAAAACAATCTCCTCAAAAAAGTTATTTCCAAATAGATACAGGTTCTAAAAAACTCCTGTTGAAATAAAGCAAAAAAAAATGACCGCAAAGATGCGCAAAAAGCGCAAATATAACGTTTCAAAAAATGTCTACAGTCCACAGTGATGATACGCTTTTGATCCGTCTAACCAGCTCAGGAAGCAGAGGCAAAGGACATATCATTTACGTGTCTGCGGAATTATCGCAGCATGCAGGGCTCAGCGGTCTGGCCGGTCATGGTTTCCGGAAGCACACGCACATTCCCATCCTTGTCCGAAAAATATAACCTGGATTCAGAAAGCTTTCGCGCATGACCGTCTGCCCAGAACGCGTAGAAGTCCGGGTGAGCATTTACCGGTCGCCGCACATACGTGTGGTTCTGCTCGCTGTTCCGGGTCATCTCGTGGAATCGCTCCCATGTCTTTCCAAGGTCTGTGCTCAACCACATGGATACTTCGCCTCCGGGATTAAAGGGCTGAGGACCGTCTTCAGTGGGGGCAATGATTCGCCATTCGGATTCGCTTTCAATATAGAGAGAACCCGTATCATAATTGCTGTCCGATTCCATGGCCGGACGGATATCCCATGCTGAACCGTTCCACCGGGCCGTGTTCCAGGTTCGGGGCGAGTTTTCCGGTCCGGACTCATACCCTTTACTGGTTAAGTAGAGGATAACCGGATGACCGGAATTGTCAACGATGATGTCTTTCATGTAAACGTTTAGTCCATCCTTTGCATAGTCATGAATCAGCGCAGGATTCTGAATTTCGGTAAGCGGACAGGAGAGCACATCTCCTTGAGCCGTTTTCCAGGTTTTGCCCAGATCTGAAGACTTCATGTAATACAGGTTGGTCCGCCAGTTCAGTCCGGGCTGCCTGTCACCCGGGTGGTAATTAAAGGCACAGGCCAGCTTGCCGTTGCGGTGAGTGCTGACCTGATAATGCCCCTGCTCAATGGCGGCCAGACGCTGCCACTTCGACCAGTTTATTCCGTCCGGGCTGGTGATAAAGAAACTGGTCCGCACTGCAGGGTCATTGTAATGCGTGAGAAAGGCAGTAAATCCATGCTCCGGAAGGTGCCAGACCTGAAAGTAGGAAAAATTATCAAAGGCAACAGGTTTTCCATCCGTGCGTCGAGTTGCAGCGATTTGTTCAAACTGGTCAATGTCATAGGGGCGGCAGCTGCGATGGATATAGGATGGCCGGCCGGTGCCGTGCGATGTAGAGAATATCCAGATGTACCCGTTATTATCCAGAGAAATTACCGGGTTGTCGTGCGCGTCATCGGTCTGCTTGTCCAGAAGGATGGTCGGCCGCGGAACTGCTCCAGTGCTGTGATCGTACAGCGATACCATATGCATCAGCTGCTGCGGATTCTCACGAGTCGCACCTCCCCAGCAGAAAAAAGTCTTGTTCGCTTCTTCGGAGTAAACAGCAAAGGGCTGGTGCTTGGCACAGTATGTGCCCAGTCCGCCGCTGTACTTGAAAACATATTCATCGTTTGAAGGCTGGTTCATATACCAGATTCCACGATATCCGTCATCTTTGCTGTTCAGCGTTACCAAGGGATTCTCCTGAAAATGGGTTAAGGTCCAGCCATTGTTAATTATATAAATTGTCCACAAAATGCACGGAAATCACGGAAAAAAAGAGAGCTGCTTGAAAATGAACCGCAAAAAGGCGAAGAACGCGCAAGAAAACTGATTCAAATATGGGGCACAAAGAATACGAAAGGGGCGAAAGGAAGGATTTTCGGATGATCAACTGCCCAAGCCTGAAGAAAAGCAAGGCAAGCAGCAGCGTTGGGATGAGCAGGAGGTTAAGGTTCATTTACAAGGGTTTCCAAGGTCTCTGCATCGGCAAGGTCTTTGGTTCGTCCTGAAGCTCGTTTGTTGCAAATAAGATCGGTAATCGATGGGATATGTATTACGATGCCTTCTATGTCCACGGCTACAGAGTTTGAATAGGTTTTTTCAAATTGGAGTCCTGAGGCTGAGGTGATAATGTCGATGCGTCTTGGAGGTACACCGATTTGGAAAACAGTTCCTTCCTTTTCTAAATCACCTTTGGTGAGATTCTGGAGCGGAGCGCTGAATCGCTTGAGTGCTCGCAGAACAGCGTCTGCATTCACGGACGAGGCCATTACCCATATGTCAATATCCATGGTGGCACGAGGATATCCATGGGCGGCGAGGGCGTATGCACCCATAAGAAGGAATTTAACCTTCTCTTCGACTAAGGCATGTAACATGTCTTTGTAATCGTTGTTCAGCATCGTGAAATTTGCTCAGAGAGGAGACTTCCCGGGTTAACGGCCAGACCATACCAATACGTTCAGCAGGTGTGCCAGGTGTAATTTCTTCGTGAATGGCATCCGACATCTTTCGGACAACTGTAATGTTTCGATTCACCATAAAGAAAGTTCCGCTTTCGGATTCATAAAAAATTTTATAAAATATTCATTATATTATCTTCACGATCAGGATCAAATCAATGGAAAAAATAACCTCAAACCAACGGTAAGGTGGTAATCGCCATGAATGAACCTGCTGTAAAAAACCAATGATGCTATAAAGTGAATGAATTCAGGCATATGTGACTTGTTATAAGATTGGCATGCCTGTTGCAATTTATTTTCATGGACAGTAACTGCAACTGAAAAGAAGTAATTTTTTTTGGCGGTGTATGATGGCAATCCGAGGCCGAACGCGCCATGGCAAAAGAAGAAAAAGCGCCTGAGCATGTCCGGGCTAACTGGGCGCGGTTGATTCAAAAGGTTTTTGAGGTTGATCCGCTGAATCGGGACACACATGCAAATGAATGTCCCGATGAAGTGCGGCGGCCAAATGAGAGTCATCTCCTTTATCGAAGAGGAAGATGTCATATTTCGCATTCTCTCTCACCTGGGAATGCTGGAGAAAGACAGGGAAGAAACAGAAGCAAGAGGACCACCGGATATTGTTTATGATTTTGAATACGCGCAGGACGCG
>CAZGEP010000079.1:0-19980 GCA_964524955.1 uncultured Planctomycetota bacterium
CTTGATCTGTTCATATGCCGCGCCTTTGATGACTTTCTGGCCCCTGCCCCGCTGACGGTCAAAGACGGATTTGATGCGTGCATCCAGCTCCTTGAGTCTCTGACTGTCCGCGTTCAGTTTTTGTTTTGCTTTTGTGAAGAATGTCCGGATCCCGGGGCCGTAATGCGCCCGAACCCGTTTGACGCGGAGCGTCTGGCTGATTTCATTGGATTCCTGCTGCGTGACCAGTCCCTTCTGCATGAGTACCAGCGTGTTGAGCTGTGTGGTCTTGCCCTCTGTGGCGAATTTCAGCAGAGTCCTGGCCTCTTTGCGCATCTGCTTCCGATGCCAGGCGCTGAACTGGGCGTCCGTTAGTGCGCCGAACGCGGTCATCCGTTTTTTATCAGCGAGATGTTTCTGCGTAGTGTCGGAGATGCGCTTTCGGTAATCCGGGAGATCCGGCGGAATCAGCGCCAGGACCTGCCGGGCTCCTGACGCGTACCGATCCCGGCCCTTGCGGATCAGGGCGGCGGTGTCGGCGGATGATCCCGGACGGGTTTCGCCTTTCTGAGCGTGCGCCGGACCTTTCGTTGTACTGAGGACATTTCCCTCCTGATCATATACCTTGGTCTCCATGTGTTTCCCGTCTTCATAATATTCAACCGTGACTTTTCCCTTGACCGTGTAGTCGCTGACTCTTTCGGGATTTCCGTTTTCATCAAACAGGATTTCTTTTGTTGTATTCCCTTTGCCGTCTTTTTCACGAATCTCCGACAGTGTTCCGTTTCTGTATTCGGTTTCCTTGATGATCTCTCCGGCAGCATTGTATTCGGTAATCGAAGAAACCTTTCCATTGAGTATCTCCCGATGCCATTTGATGTTCCCGGGCGGTGAATAAAAACTTTCTTCTCTACTATTGTTAAAAGGCTTTTTGTTCATCAGGTCCTGCCTGTTCATGTATGATACATATTTCCACAATTTGCTTTTCAGATCGTTGCTGTACGTTCCCTCCTCTACCTTAAAACTGTCCGGAATATTTTTGTTCCGCACGGCGGAGTGACGGCTTATCTTAAAAAAAGGACCGTCTTTTTTGTTATTTTTATAATACGCCTGTTCAACCAGCATCATATTCAGTTTTGGCTCAAACTCCTGCCACAGGCCGTCCGGCATGCCATTTTTAAAATTCCTCATACGAACAACCTTGCCCTTATCATTCCATGAGGTCTCCGGTCCGTGCTGTTTACCGCCCGAATACACGGATTCCCCAACTTTAAAATATTTTCCTTTATATATATTATACTCCGTAGACACCCCCTGGCGCTTTCCATTTACATAAGTGAAGACAAACCAGGGTTTCCAGTTAGTTCTATCACCGTAACGGATGAACTTTCCGTGTTTTTTCCCATTAACGTATGTACCCTTCAGACTCAGGTTCCGGGTTTCCTCGTCGTATTCTTGGTAATTGCCGTGTTTGATTTTTGAGCCGTCTGCAAGTACCTTGACCTGGTATTGTTCTTTCAGGTTGCCATTTCTGTAATAGGTCTTGCTCCAATTTGGCGTCTGTTTGTCTTTGGGTGCGGCAGGCGGCAGATGTACAGTCTCAGCCGGACTGGAATCCGGTTCGTGTTCGCGCACGGCCCCGGGCATAACCCGTATGGTTGCAACCCCCATGGCGGTCTTTTTTCCGTTTGGATCCGAATCACAGACCATAGCGGAAATACGGACACGTTTTTCCGTGTCCACCCGCCCCACAGCAGCCACGGTGCCCGAAAAACCGCTTTGCTTTCCCCTGGTAATAAGGATGCCGGCGGATGCATCAAACTCCAGCGAAACCGGTGCTTTAAATCCTGCCGGCACTGAGATTCGATACGGAAATGAGCGGCCCGGTGTAATCTGCCTGGGAAACGACATGGTCAGGGAATACACAGAAACAGCGAATTTCATTTCCTTTTCCTGCGGTTTGCCGTCGGGCGGAGTCACCCGGGCAATCACATGAACCTTCTGACCGGCTCTGACAGCCCCCTTCTCAAGACGGATGCCGAAATACGGTTTTTCTTTGGGACGCTCTCTGGTGACTGTGGTAATCTTTTCGCTGGTCTTGTCGTCAAAGACACTGATCGTAGCGGTTACCTTTTCAATCCCTTTGCCCAGCGTATAGAAAACATAAATATGAGGCGGCTGGTCCGGAATGAGCACAGGCGTGTGTATTCGCTTCTCAGTAGAAGCGCAGACAATCAACCGGTCAATGATCAGATCCCCCATGACGGTAAAGGCGTACACGGCCTGTTTGCGAATGACCTCAATATCCGGTGAATAGTGGGTCAGTCCCACATAATATTTTCCCGGGGTCAGCCCTTTTATGGGCAGGCGAAAGACGTACTCTTGCGTTGTACCCGGCTTCAGTCCGCGCACATGATCGAATCTGCCTGGTATTGGTTTCCTGTTTACATCATAAAGCTGCCAGAAGAGATCCGTGAATACAAAAGTTCCCTCTGTGCGTTTGGGAGCAGTCACTTCCGCCCGGCACACCAGTGTGTCATCACGGGTTAAATGTTCTCCCACGGGTTTACCGTCAGCCGTATCCAGGGATGCCTTAATGGAAAAATCAGCCAGCGTGATTTCATCCGGCGCCTTGTAAATTTTGCCCAGAAAAAGCTCCAGGTTTTCCAGAGACTCTTCCAGTTTTCCCAGGCGCTGAAGCAGCTGAAAGTACTGCGGCAGGGGGGTGCCTTTTACGCAGGTCTGTTCAGCGTTTTTTTTCAGCGCACGCAGCTGGGATTTACAGTAATCCAGTTCTTCCCCGGTCATGTCCACATCATCACACAACGCAGCAACAAGCAAGGCGATAGATAAAAATACTGTAACTAAGAAAACCTGCTTAATCCTCTCCATCTTTCTCTCTCTCTTTGCCTGTCCTTGAACTGAAATACCTTATGTATTTTGAAGCCTTGCCGCCAGACTTGATGATTTCCTTTCGGGCACTCAGCTTAACGATTTCCTCAAACTTATCCCCAAACTGTCTGATCACCTGCTCCTTGGTCGTACCCAGGGCCTTGAGTACGGCTTCGGCTTCCGGAACCGATAATGTTCCATCGTTGACTTTCTTAAATACATCCATACCGTTTCTGAAATTTTCTGGCAGCGCGGTTGCCGGATCCAGACCATAGTGGTCCATAATCTTTGTCATATAGTTGTCGTACTGTTTTGTGGCCTGACGCATGCCTTCCTCCACATCAGTCATGGCCTTTGCCTTGTCTGTAGCCCTGGCAGCCCGTTCAAACCATTCTTTGGACTTGTACGTAACGGTTGATGAAAAATCCTCCACCCGGCTTCCGACTTCACTGAGTTTGGCCGGATCCTTGAAAAATTCGGTAATGTCGTCCATACCCAAACGATATGCGTCCTTGTGCAGCCCATCTGTTACCTGGTGATCCATGTTCTCGCCGAATTCTTTGAGCGTCTTACGGCCGGGCAGCGGTTTGTTGGGGTTGAGTTTTTTATACAACGCTTTTTGATAATGCTCTTCCACCAGTTCTGCGGGTACGTCAACCTTGGTTGCTGAAATTTTTCTTCCGTTTACGATTCGTTCCGGAATCACCATTTGATAAGTGATATCCCGGTCAAAGCCAATCTTATCCGGCCTCGGCGCTTTGTTGGTGGCATTGAAGACTGTAATCTCCAGATTTTCGAAATCCAGCATCGCATTTAGCTCGGTGTCGGACAGGCCGTTCTTTTGACCGTATTTCTTGATCTGTGAGCGAATCTTCTTCTGTGCCTGCGCGGTCTTGAGCTTGAGAATATCCGCGTCGGTCAGTTCATCCAGTGGCTTGGCGCTGATTCGGGCCAGATCATCGTCCGGTACGCCTTTTTTCAGGCTTTTCTGAATGTCGGAAATCGCATCTGTGTCCACTTTTTTCAGAATGCTGTTTTCAATCTTCTGCATCTTTGTGCGCAACTTCTTAAACTCATCAGCCTGCAGATGCTTGAGCGCTTTTTTATCCTTTCGAATCGCCTGATACGCCTCAAGCATTTTTTCCGGGGTCAGGGCTCCGTCTTTATTTTTCAGCAACCGGTTAAAGACTTCGACCTTTTCCCGGCCCGCCTTTTCCGCTGCTTTCCAGATTTTATTCAGCTCAAGATTTTCCGCGTTCCTGGAAAATGTTTTGACCGTCTTTTCCACCATTTCATCCAGTCTCCTTGAAGCGGTCAGCAGTCCGCTTTTTCGTGCATCATTGAGTTTATCCGCGATCAATGCGTTGTATTTCTTTTTAAATGCCCTCTGGAGCTTCTTCTTGAGGGCGGTAATTTGTTCCGGTGTTTTTTTGAGCGCTTTGGCCAGGCGTTTGGCACCCTTAGCCGAAATGCCTGCAAGCTTTCCGGTAAGATCCTTAAGCTTTCTGCTGGCTGCGGGGTTGGCAAGCAGGCTCTCCAGAGCCTCAGGTACAATAACCAGCAGCGCGTCCATGGTTCGCTGCGCACCGCTCAGTTTCTCGCCCGTAAAGAGATTTTCGCCTGTTATCGCCCCAAGAAGGTCAATGGCTTCTCCGAGATACGGTACACCGCTGGAGATATCCCTGGCCAGCTGCAGCTTGGCCTCCAGCATCATTTTCTCCGACTCCATGACAAATTTCTCTGCTTCCTGGATGTTTCTCAACGCAGCAGTGTAGCCGCGGAAGTCGGCCATGGCCTTTTCCGAATCCGGTTCCAGCAGACTCCGGATATAGGCAATGGAGACAGACTGCCAAAGTTCCCGCCGGAACACCTGGGCCTGGTCAATCCCCTTTTTGGCTGCAACCTTGTATTTGATCTTGAGCATTTCGGATTGGGGCTCAAGCGCAGCCTTGTCAATGATGGTCTCACAGAGCCGGTAGTATCGCTTGAGCAATGTCGTGTCTGTCTCAAAGGCCAGGGCCACCCACTGGGCTTCGGATTCCAGTTTGCGGAACCGCTCAACCGTAAACCGGCTCATCAAATCACCGAATTCCCTGTTCAGCGTATTGCGCCGACGGAGCGCTTCCAGCTGAAGGGCCTTGCGAACCGCCTGGATCTGCTGTCGAGTCTGAATCAGGGTGTCCCGTCGTTCCTGATTCAGACGGTAGACCCGTTTCTGCAATTCTTCTTTTTCTTCAGCAGCAAAAACAGCTGATGGCGCAAAAAGAAACAAAAGCACAATAAAAGAATTGATTGACTTCATTGAAATCCTGCCATAACATAAAATATTTGAGTGAAAATTATACAAACCTTTATATATGAGTCAAAGAAAATGATAAGGGCACTTCAGATCGCTATGGGTATCGGTTGTTTCTGATCTGAACAGACAATAGCGATAATGAATGTATTCCGAATGGGTAATTGGCCACTTACTTTCCCATACCCGGTGGCGGACCGGGAAACATATATCCAAATCTCCTCGCATATTTTGAGTCGCGTATGCGCATGGCCGCGATCACCCAGTCGTTGTTCTGCAAAAGCACCTGAACAGGTTTGAAGAATTCAGTAATCTGCTGTATTTCCTTTTGAATTTTTTTCTTTTGCTCTGCCAATCCTTTCATGCGCCTGTACGCATTGCCCCGGACGTTTTCTTCTCCCCGCTTTTTATGATCCTTGAATATATCGGCAACACTCTTATCCAGGGCCTTGATCTCTTTCTGCTTTTTCTGAATATACTGTTTCGCCCGCGCAAATACATTTCGAATACCCGGCGCATAGTGAGCACGAACCCGGTTCTTACGGATGGACAGGCCGACCTCATTGAATTCCTTCCGGGTAATCAGCCCGGCGTTAAACAAAGCGGCTGCATTAAGCTGGGTTGTTTTTCCGGCCCTGGCGCAGTTGACCAAAAGCCTGGAAACCGCTGCCAGCTGCTTTTTTTCCCACTGTGCGGCATCCATATCAGATAACCCTCCCAGGTCGGCAAGCAGTTTCTTATCCTGCATACGCTTTCTGAAATTCGCCTCAAGGCCCTTGCGCAGTTCAGCCAGGTCCGGCGGGACCATGGATGCGATTGTTTTGTTCAGCTGAACAAAACGCTCTTTTCCTTCTTTCACATTCTGCGGCGTTTCTCGAGCGGAAGCAGTGGATTTCGATTCAGCAGTGCCGGTTCCGCCCGAAAAATCCCTTTTATCGCTTTTGCTCAGACGCCCGTCCTCATACCAGTTGGAGACCTCACGGACCATGGAGTCGTTTTCGTCATATTCTGTGATCAGCTCCCGCGTAAGATACCGTTTGTTTTCGCTCTTAAAGTCGGCAAGAGCCTGCTCCGAAGCCGGTTTCTTTTCTTTGTACGGATACCTGAATATCCACCGAACGGTCTTCAAGGGTTTATCGTTCTTGTATGTTGTAGCAGAAATAGATGCCCATGTATAGCCTTTGTCTTTGTAGGGACCGATGTTAATACTGTACGCTATACCTTCCGGGATTCCGTAAACATAGTTTTCAATATACCGGATTGCCCCAAAGCGGTCCCAGTTCCATTTCTGTCCATAAGTCCGTCCCTGCGTGTCCACATGATACTCAATGTTTTTAATTCCCTTCGGATAATGATACTGGATATAATGGTATCCTCCGTTCTCAGTATAGGTTTTCTGCCAATACAGGTACTGCTTGCCCTCCCAGGATGTGTACCGAAAGACCCGGGCCGGTTTTCCATGCGTATACTCTCCTTTGCCATACAGGGATTTATCGTCATTCAGGGAAATGAATTCTCCATGGTAGAGGAATTTTCCTTTCTTCGTGTAATACCCCTGAATGCGGCTTTCCTTGCTTTTTCCGTCCCAGCGCTCCCACTTCGGGTAGCCATATACCATTTTCCGGGTATACCAATCGACTTTGCCTGGAACAAAATCGCGTTTTTTGGATGTTTGTTTTTCCTCCGGAGCCGGTTTGATTTTCAGCATCTTCCCTCCGATTCCGATCCGGCCTTCTGCATCCCTGACCCGGACATTCAGCCGTGCAGTCACTGTTTTTTTTTGCGCGATTCCGGTAACAGTACCGGAAAGCTCTCCGGGCAAACGGGCAACCACCAGTCCGCTTGACGGATTGAGATCCAGATGATACGGTGGTTTAAATACAGCAGGAACCTTCAGGGTAAATTCAACCTCCCGTCCGGAGGTAAGCTGAGAGGGGGCATGGATAATGACAGCATGTTTTTTCTTTTTATCCGGTTTGCGAATCAGGCCTGCTGACGGCGGATCAACGGCAAAGAGCCTGGATTGGCTTTTCCCGTCAAAGAGACCGGTTACACGGAGCTGAACCGATCCGTTGGCGATCCGTCCCTGTTTATCAGTTACAGTAGCCCGAAAGCCGGTTTGGATGGTTTTGCTTTCGGATATGCCGGTCACTGTTCCGGTCAGGGCATTGGGTTCGTAATGGAGCACCAGTCCGGTGGACGCATTCAGATCCACGGTATAGGGAGGTATGAACTTCTTTGGAACGGAAAGTGTAAACGGCCTGGCATCATTGGACGGTATGGTTTCGGGAACGCGAATGAAAAGTTTGTAGGCGGCGCGTTTGAACTTCACTGAAGCGCGGGCAATGCACTTTTTGCTGGAATGGATTTCCACTGAATACATGACCGTTCTGTCCAGGGGAACCACCCCTTTTTCCAGACGAATTCCGAATCGCTGCTTTTGGCAGTCGCCGTTGACTTTCCGCGGATAGGTTTCTTCAAAAACAATGTCGCCGGATGACGTATCTGTCACCTTCACCGCAATGGTCACATTCTCTTCCCGGGCCAGTGCGTAACGGATAAAACAATGCGCCAGCGCTTCATTACCGATTACAGGCTCATGCGTGGTTCCCTCCGGACTGTCGGTCACATATATTTGAGTAATTCTTGCATCCGGTTTTTTGTCCACCCGGAAACGGTATACCGCCTGAGTTCTCACTTTTGGATCGCTAAGCAGATAATGCGTCAGACCTACAATGTAAATACCGGGATCAAGGTTATCCAGCCGGAACCGGAATCCGTAGGTCTTGTCTGATTTCTTTTGCGACGTCTGAATGCGTTTACTCACACCGCTTACGGGTCTGCCGCCGGAATCATAGAGCTGCCAGAAAAGCTCCGTAGCCACGGGACGTCCGCCCGGTCCGGCAGGCTG
Organism: uncultured Planctomycetota bacterium; assembly: GCA_964524955.1. Taxonomy (GTDB): domain Bacteria; phylum Planctomycetota; class CAZGEP01; order CAZGEP01; family CAZGEP01; genus CAZGEP01. Next base: position 8,079 of record CAZGEP010000079.1, read on the forward strand.
TGTGACTGCTGCCCGGCAGGCAAGGATATCGCCGTTACTCAAAAACCCTCTGACCTCAGGACCGTCGTAATCCATGAGCCTCGCCTGAATTGTAAATTCCGGTAGACAAACGCTTGAGTCTGTATAACATTTTTCCAGAAAGGGCTGAAGGTGCTGCAGATCCTGTTCGAGTTTTTGCAGGGATGCGGTTAATTGAAAGAGCCGTGGCAGATCGAGTTTTCCGCTCTTCAGTTCCTCAAGCTGTCTGCTGTATGCATTGTATTGAGATTTGAGATGGCGCAGTTCTCTGCGTGCTGTTTCAATGTCATTACCCAAAACGCCGATATGCAGTGCAACGTATAATAAAAGGGTTGAAAGAAAAAACTTCATTTTACCGCCTTTTTTGCAGACCGAATTGTTTCCTTGCGCGCACCGAGTTTAATGATTTCCTCAAATTTATCCCCGAACTGCTTGACCACCTGATCCCTGGTCGTGCCCAGGGCCTTGAGTACGGCTTCGGCTTCCGGAACCGTTAACTGCCCATCTTTGACCCGCTTAAAGACCTCCATGCCGCCTCGGAGTTTGTCTGGCAGCGCGGTTGCCGGATCCAGGCCGTAGTGCTCCATGATCCTGGTCATGTAGTTGTCATACTGTTTGGTGGCCTGTCGCATGCCTTCCTCTACATCGGTCATGGCCTTTGCCTTGTCTGTAGCCCTGGCAGCCCTTTCAAACCACTCCCTGGACTTATACGTGACCGTCTCTGCAAAGTCCTCGATACGCCCCTGCGCATGTTTTACCAGCATAGCCGGATCTTTAAAAAAATCTGAAATGTTATCTACCCCCTTCTTAATTACAAGGTTGCCTGTTTCATCGGTTGAAAACGAAGCTCCCTTCTCTTTCAATTCCTTTATCAGCTTATCCGTCACCTTGTCTTTTGGAACATGGATATCATCCATTTTCATTCGGTATGCATCCGCATGAAAGCCGTCCGTCACCTGGTGGTCAATATTCTCACCAAATTTCTTGAGCGCCTTTCGGTCAGGAACCGGTTTTCCGGGATTGAGTTTTTTGTACAACGCTTTGTGGTAGTGCTCCTCTACCAGATCCGCGGGCACGTCAATTCTGGTTGCCGGAATCTTCTTCCCGTTTACGATACGTTCCGGAATTACAACCTGACAGGTAATGTCCCTGTCAAAACCGATCTTATCCGGCCTCGGCGCTTTGTTGGTGGCATTGAAAACCGTAATCTCAAGGTTGTCGAAATCCAGCATCTCGTCCAGCTCTTTGCCGGAGAGACCGTTATCATGGCCGTATTTTTTAAACTGCGACTGGATTTTCTTCCGTGCCTGAGCCGTCTTCAGCTTCAGTATATCCGCGTCCGTCAGCTCGTCCAGGGGCTTGGCGCTGATCCGGGCCAGCTCATCATCCGGAACGCCTTTTTTCAATCCTTTCTGAATATCGGAAATCGCTTCCGTATCCACTTTTTCCAAAATGCTGTTTTCAATTTTCTGCATCTTTGTGCGCAGTTCTTTAAACTCATCTCCCTGAAGATGTTTAAGCGCTTTCTTATCCTTTCGGATCGCCTGGTAGGCTTCAAGCACATCATCTGCTGCATCATCAGAGTTCGTCAGCAATCGGTTAAGGGAATCAACCTTTTCTCTGCCCGCCTTTTCCGCTGCCGCCCAGATCTTATTCAGCTCAAGATTATCCGCGTTTTTTGCAAATGAATCAATCACGCCTTTTGTCATGTCATCCAGTTTCTTTTTAGAATTGTCCAGCAGTCCGTTTTTTCGGGCGTCGTTCAGTTTGTCGGCTATCAGTGAATTGTATTTTTTATTGAATGCTGTCTGAAGTTTCTTTTTGAGCGCCGCGATCTGCTCTGGAGTTTTTTTCAGCATTACGGCCAGGCGTTTGGCTCCTTTGGCAGACATGCCCGCAAGCTTTCCGCTCAGGTCCTTCAGCTTCTTACATGCCGCAGGATTGGCAAGAAGGTGCTCAAGGGCTTCAGGCGCGAGTACAAGAAGCGCGTCCAGCGCGCGCTGCGTTCCGCTCAGTTTTTCTCCGGTAAAGGCGTCTTCTCCGGTTGCAACTCCGATAAGGTCAATGGCCTCTCCCAGTAATGGAACGGATCCGGCAATATCCCGGGCCAGCTGCTGCTCCGCCTCCAGCATGATTTTTTCCGACTCCATGACAAACTGCTCGGCTTCCTGGAGTTTTCGAAGAGAGTTGGCATAGGCCTGAAAATCAGACATGGCCTTATCCGGATCCGGGTTGATCAGCGAGCGCAGATAGGCAACCGAGATCCGTTCCAGCAGAATCTGCCTGAATACATCTGCCTGATCAATCCCCTGTTTCGCGGCAACCTTGTATTTGAGTTTGAGCATCTCGGTCTGCGGTTCAAGCGCTGCTTTCTGAATGATAATTCCACACAGCCGAAAGTAACCGGCAAGACGGTTGATATCTGTCTTAAACGCCAGCCCCACCCACTGGGCCTGGTCGGCCAGGTCCGCAAACTTCTCTTTGCTGAAATCCGCTTCCAGATCCCATACGTCCGTTTTCAGACGGTTCCTAAGGCGCAGGGCCTGAAGCCGCCGTTCTTCTTCAGCAGCGTTCATCAGCTGCCGGGTCGTCTGAAGCAGTTGAACTCGATCCATCTCCAGACGGTAAATCACATCTGAAGTTTCTTCCACAGCCTTGTCTTCGGCAAAGGAGATCCCTGTGGTTACAGATAAAAACAACAGCACAAGAATGGAATAAGAATTCAGTATTACTTTCATTTGTATTGATGGGGATTTACGTATTTATATGCTTCCAACATGAATAATTCAGGCTGTTTTATAGAACACAGTACCACTTTACTGAAAAGCACTGATTTGATTTTATCCAGACCGCTTATCGTGTCAAGAGAAAGCAAACTTTCTGAATATTGGATGTGATTTTTATAAGAAAATACTTTCATTTCATTCAAACAGAAAATTATGGTTACTTTACTTCACTTATATTGTACACTATTTCTGATTTCAAACCGTTTATTTCGTATGTTTCTGCGTGGGGCAGATTAACTGCATGCCTGCAGCGAACGTGGCTTCAAATGCAGTTCTCGGTTACTCCGAAGGCTGGAGGACCCGGGGGAGATAGAGAGGTATGCGATAATGCCTGCCAGGGCCTGGGACAGGGCCATGCCGCCGAATATGCCGAAAAGTCCGAACATGGCCTTTCCCAAGAGCGCCAGCGGACACATCAATACCAGCAGTCGAAAGAGATTGAGCAAAAGCGCTGTAAAGGGTTTGCCTATGGCGTTCAGGGTAAATCCGGAAGTGACCACTCGATCATGTAATATTTTCTGTGCAGAACCATCAGAGATGCGACAAGGCCCAGCACGCGGGAAAGGGCTGTGGCCAGGGCTGCACCGGCAATGCCCATGGCTGGCACACCGAAATACCCAAAGATAAAAATCGGATCCAGTGCAATGTTCAACAGCGCAATGGAAGACATGATAATCGCTGGGGTCAGGGTATCTCCGGTATCTCGGGTGATTCATTTTCGTTTATTTGCACTGACGATAGTGATTACGAGCACATCTTTCACTCTTTTCTCTTTGCTCATTACTGCTTTTCAAGCCATCGACGATAGACTATCGACCATCTGCTACTACGGCTCCCGCATGAATTCAGCAAACCGGTTGAAGGCATCCTTGAATTCTTCCACAATCAGATAGAGCGCAGGCACGATAACCAGGCTGATAAAGAGCGCAAAGAGGATTCCAAATCCCAGAGAAATGGCCATGGGGATCATAAATCTTGCCTGAAAGGAACTCTCAAAGATCAGCGGTGCCAGCCCTCCAAATGTGGTCAGGCTGGTCAGCAGAATGGGCCGGAAACGCTGGAGCGCGGCTTCACGGATAGCCTGCCGGGGAGTCATATTCAGATTCTCCCGTGCATTGTTGGCAAAGCTAATCAGGATCAGGGAATCGTTGACCACCACACCGGAAAGCGCTACCACGCCGAACATGCTGATCACGCTCATGCTGTAGCCCATGATCAGGTGTCCAAGAATCGCGCCCACAATGCCGAAGGGAACACTCATCATGATAACCAGGGGCTGGCTGTAACTGCGAAGCGGAATGGCCAGCATGGCAAAGATCACGATCAAGGCAATGGCAAAAGACATTTTCAGACTGCTCATGCTCTCATTGATTTCCGCGCGCCGGCCTTCAAAGCTGTAGCCCAGTCCCGGATATTTTCTGATCAGTCCGGGAAGTGCTGTCTTTTGAATATCCGTCAGCACCTCTCCGGCCCGGCTTTTGGGAGTAGCATCTCCGGTTACCTGCAGCACCCGGCGCCCGTTTCTGTGATCAATACTCAAGTATGACCGCCCCCGCTTGAATTCAGCAGCTTCCCGCAACGGAACAAATGTTCCAGAAGGCGCACGAACCATAAAGTCTTCCAGGTAGAATTCGGATGACCGCTCTGATTCGGGCAGCTTGACCATGATGTCCACTTCATTGCGACCGCGCAGCTGGCGGATCGCCTGCGCACCGTAAAAGGCATCTCTGATCTGACGACCGATCAAGGCCGCGGTCAACCCCAACGCCTCTCCCGACGGCTTGATCCGAATGTCAAACTGGGGCTTTCCAGGCTGAAATCCATCATTGATCTCACCCACAATGGAATATTCACGCAGTTCTTCAGCCAGGTCCACACCTGCCTTTCGAAGAACATCCATATCCCGATGCCGAAGTTCGATATTAATGGCCGCGTCCCGTCCGCCCGGTCCTCGGAATGATGAACTGAATCGCATGTATTCAACGCCGGGTAATTCTCCGGTTCTGGCGCGCCACAAGTCTTTAAGTTCACTGGTCCCCATAATCTTTTCCCGAATTTCCGGTTCTGCCAGCAGCACATACACATACGCCGTATGACTTCCGCCCCGGCCGATACTCACAATAACGCCTTCACAGAGTTCAGGGCTTCCTGTTTCCGACACAATCTCACGGGCGGTCTGAACCAGTTTTTCAGCAGCCGCCCGGGTCTTTGCAACAGGGGTTCCGTACGGATACACAATCTCAGCCCGAACAAAGTCGCTGTCCATATCCGGAAAGAGCGTCATGCCCATGCGTCCGCTGATCGCAAACGCCAGAACAACGATTAAAATACTTATAGACAGGGCGAACGCCAGATACTTGTTATCAAGGATCCCATCCAGAAAGGGACCGTATCGGGTTCGAATCAGACGGATGAATCCCCTGCTGAATCCCTGCTGGAACCGCTGCAGAGAAGCAAATGCTCCCCGGGAAATACGCTTTTTTTCTCTGCCATGTCCAAGGTGCGCAGGCAGGATATACAGACATTCAAAGAGTGAGATCGTAAATGCCGCAGTTACAATCACGGGAATCAAACCGAATATTTTTCCGGGCGTTCCCGGAATCAGCATCAGGGGAAGAAAGGCCGCAATATTTGTGAGTACGCTGAAGGTAACGGGGATTGCCACTTCCCGGGTTCCGAGTATGGCCGCGTCCAGAAGTTTGTGTCCCTTCTGACGATAACTGTAAATATTCTCACCCACCACAATCGCGTCGTCCACAACAATGCCCAGGGCAATAATATAGGCGAACATGGTAATCATATTGATGCTCACGCCAAAAAAAGGCAGCAGCAGAAAGGAGCCCAGAAACGAGATAGGGATTCCCATCATCACCCAGAAGGCAAGCCGTACTTCCAGGAAAAGCCCCATGAGAATCAGGACAAGCACCAGCCCCATGGCACCGTTTTTGAGCATGAGTTCGGACCGCTGGCGGTAGTGGTCTGCACGATTACGGTGGATCTTGTACTGAATCGCGGAAGGAAAAGTTGCGGCAAGTTTCTCCATTTCCATAATTACCGCTTCCGACACTTCCACAGGAGTCTGCATGCCGGTCCGGTAGACCTCCAGTTCCACGGTGGGCAGCCCCTCAAAGAGAATATACCGGTCAGTCTCTTCAAATCCGTCGTCAATTTCTGCAATATCACCGAGCAGCACCTCGGAACCGTCTGAATTTGTGAGAATCGGCATTCGAGCGAATTCCTCGCCAAAATCCCGGCGCTCGGTCACCCGCACCAGAACCTCACCACTGGATGTGTCGATGTCACCACCCGGCAAATCCACGGAGCGCTGGCGAATCCGGTTGGCGATGTCACCCAGTGTGAGTCCATACCTGCGAAGGTTTTCGCGCGATACAGCGATCCTGATTTCAAGACCGGGAAGGCCGGTCAGCTCCACCTTGGTAATACCTGGATTCTGGATCAGCTGGTCCTTGGCGTTTTCGCCGATCCGCTGCAGCACCCGAAGATCTGCGTCACCATAGATCATTACGCTTAAGACCTCTCTGGAGCTGCTGGTTGCCTTTACAGACGGTTCTTCGATCTCATCTGGAAACGTGGTGATGTTATCGATTTCACTCTGCACATCATCTACGAGTTTGGTCAGGTCTGCACCCAGCACAGCTTCCACAACTACGGTGCCCATGTTTTCATGGGCACTCGAAATCACTTCATCCACACCGTCAATCCCCTGAACCGCTTCCTCAATGGGCAGGATTACACCTTTCTCCACCTCTTGCGGACTGGCCCCCGGATAGGAAACCGTGACCGTAACCGACTCTTCGGTAATGTCAGGAAAGAATTCCTTCTTGATCGTGAACACTCCCATAATCCCGCCTGCCAGACAGAATATCATCAGCAGGTTGGCCGCCACGGAATTATGGATCATCCACGCGATAGAGCCCTGGTTAAGATTAGTTGGACGATTTTCTTTCATTCTGTTTTCCGGGTTTTGTTTTTGTTTTCACGGATTTTGCATCCACGTCCTGAAGATCCATGTTCTGAACCGGTGATGGAATATCACTCACAATCAATTTGTCATTGTCGGCAAGACCGCGGGTAATAATCACGTGCTGTGGTCCTGAAAAAGTGATGTCAACCTTGCGAATATCGAGTTGACTTTCCGGGGTCAGTACCCAGACGTACTTTCCCTCTCGCAGAAACTCCCGGGAAATGCGAAAGGAATCCAAAATGGGCCTTCCTTCAATGGTCACTCGGGTATAGGCGCTCAGCATCAGCCGGGGTTTGTCAGCATTGGCTTCTTTAAATGAGAAGGGATCATCTATTTCGATCATAATCTCGGCCATACGGCCGGAAGGCTCAATGCCGGGAGCGAGTTTGCGAACAACACCGTCACGGTATGCTTTCGTTCCCCACGCAGTCTGATGATATATCCTGGCAGGAGTTCCGTTATTGAAATCAATCCACTTGAGCTGATCCACAGGAATGGATGCCCGGATCCAGAAGAGATCGGTACTCACAAGGGTTGCCACTGGAATGCCGGGCGTGACATACGAACCGGTTCCGATATTCTTTGAAATAACAATTGCGTCAAAGGGAACCGTGATCTTCGTGCGCTTCAAGTCCAGTTTCGCCTTATCCAGCGCTGCGGTTGCGCGGTCCAGTGCAGCAAGTGCGGAAGCATAAGAAGCTTTGGAAATTTCCACCCCGGACAAAGCGGCCTGATACGCGGCCTCTGCTGCCTTGAGATGCGGTTTTCGCAGAATAAGTTCGGTTTCACTTTCCGAATATTTCACTGCTGTACCGACAACAGATGAATTCTTCATCAGGTCGAATTCCTTTTTCGCCACCTGCTGATTTCCCTTTTCCACTTTCAGGGCCATTTCAGCCCGGGCCAGTGTGTTGCGGCTGTTTGCGATCGCGAGCTTGTTCTGTCGGGCGTTTTCTGTGGCCTGCTTCAGGGCTGCTTCTGCCTGGCGCACGGCCAGCTCATAATCTTCGGGATCAACCTCTGCTGCACTTTCTCCGGCAGGAATGCGGCTTCCCGTTATCAGGTCCGGATTGACAGATTTGATCTGGCCGCTGATGCGGGCCACCAGCTGCACCTGTTCGTCCGCAATTACGTTCCCCATTACCCGGATCAGGGGAAGATGACGTTCAGCACCTACAGGCCGAACCTGGACAAGAGATTTGCTGGAAACACGGGGACGTTTGTCGGCGCGTGGTTTGTTTTTCATCCAGTATACCGCAACAGAAACCGCCAGCCCCAGTGCAATCACAGCAATCAGCATTTTGACCCATCGCCGCAATCCCGCATCCGGGTCCGGCTCCTGTGGTCGGTATTCCTTATCGTGGATTTCGTCGGTCATTTTTTTCAGGCCTCCGGTCTTGTGTCTGTTGTATTTCGGATTGAGATTCCGTTTTGTCTCTTCCATAGGATGTCTCGGGTTCACGTGGGAGTTCCGGCATCACCGGTCGTTTGAGTGTCCAGGCGCCGCCCAGTGCCGCGTACAGGTCGATCCGAAAGAGCAGTCGTTTCACGCGTGCGGAAACCAGCTGCTGCTCCAGCGACTGATAGGTACGCAGTTCATCCAGCACCCGAAGATAGGATGCGGCACCATTGGTGTATTTGTCCAGAATCCGTTCAAGTGTCCGGCGGGAAAGCTCAAGCTGTTTTTCCACACTCGCAATGGTCTTTTTCTGCTGTGTCTCACTGCTCAGGGCATCCTCAACCTCCTTGATACCGGTGAGAATGGCCTGGCCGTACTGATTGAGCTTTTCCAATGCAGCGGCACGGGCCCGTTCTGCTTCGGCCCTGCGCTTGCCCGCATCAAAGATGGGCATGAGCAGGTTGGACGCCAGACTCGCAATCCACTGACGGAAGATATTGGCCGGATGAACCTCAGCTGTGCTTATACCGGCTGTAATTTTGAGCTGCGGAAATCGCGCTGCGATTGCGGCGTCCAGCGAGCCGTGCGCGGACGAAACGCGAAGGCGCGCGCTTCGGATATCCGGCCGGCGAGTGATCCATTCTGCAGGCACCCCGGTCTTTGGCAAAGACGGCAAATCCGGAATCTGAGGACTGTTCAGGTCGTCTGACAAAACCTCAGCCCTTCCCGTCAATAATCCCAGGGTTGTTTTGTAAAGTTTCGATACTGCGGTCGCGGAAATCTTTCTCGCTTTGGTTCCCTCCAGCAGTTTTTCCAGCTGGAGCACATCCACAGCAGAGGCCTGGCCTTTTCTGAACCGGAGCCGGATCAATTCCAGATATTCACTGTTTGTTCGAATCTGTTCGTCCAGGAGTTTAATCAGCTGTGCCTGCTCCGCGTATCCGTACCAGACGCGCGCGGTCTGCGCAGTCAACGAAAGTGCTGCCGCATGCAGGTCTTCGCGGGAAGCACGCGCTTGAAGCACAGATGCGTCCCGGCTCGCACTGACCCGGCGCCAGATATCCAGTTCATAGCTTGTACTCAGCCCCATGGAGAATTCTTCAGATGCGCTGACTTCGGTATCATTGGAATCACCGAACAGCGAGTTCACGGCCGTTTCCCGGCGCGTATGGGACATGGACGCAGTGGCATTGACCTCAGGCCACCGCATGGCACCGGCCTTGCGGGCCAGGGCAATGGACTGCTCCATACGGTTCCATGCTGCCTTGAGCGAGAAGTTGCCTTTGAGTGACTCATGAATGACGGTTTCCAGCGCAGGATCCTTCAATGCCGTCCACCACTTCTCTGGAAGCACCTCAGAACCGGAAACAGAAAACGTTTCCGGAAGTCTGACCGGCGGTTTCTGATCGCTGACCCGGCGGGTATGCCGGGCGCATCCGGATGCGCAGATCAGAAGCGCAGCAAAAATGGTGAGGAGGGTAGGAGTTTTGAAACGGTTCATATCGTCCTGTCCTGCGAATAGCGTTCTCTTGCATTCTGAATACCGGCAAGAGAAAACCGGTACACATGTTCAATATACTCATCAATATTATCTTTGAGAAATTCCTTGAGCGGCAATCCGTTGTCATCCGAACATTTGTGAATCTGAAGAATGCACAGCGTTCCCAGACACTGGCTGATGATACCGGCCATGCAGAAACTCACAGCTTTGTCTGGAATCTCCGGGCCAAGGATTTCGCGAAGAAGACTCTTCATCTCCATATGAAGTGGCTGGATGCATTCATGCATCACCTCCTGAAGCAGTTCCGTGGCCAAAGCCATTTCCTTGTGAACAATCAGAAAGGCCTGATTCTCGGGATCACATATTTTGAGAATAAACGAACAGATTCGACCCCGCAGTCGTTCTTCCGGTGGCGCGTCAGCATCTATCCCGCCATCCGCTGGAAACCGGCGCAGCAAATCCGTAAACGCCTTTTTCCATGCCTCCCGATAAAGCTCCTCCTTGCTGCCGAAATAATAATTTATGGCTGCAATATTCGCTTCCGCCCGATCGCAGATCTCCCGGTGGGTAGCATGATCAAACCCTTTATCAGCAAAGACTTGTGCCGCACCCTCAAGCAGGCGGTCGCGTGTGTCCAGATGTTCGTTTCCGTTTTGCATATTCACTCCCCGCAACTCTTCAATATAAAACAATTGATTAAAATGTTCGCTTCTAACATTTATTTTAACCCAACATTTGAATTTATCAAGAAAAAATCAAGGTTTGATCATACGTAAAAGAGTTCTAATGCAGTTTCTCGGTCCGTACCACAAAAAAACTTGACAATGTTAGTTTATGGTATATTATAAAATTGAATAATATTTTAAGGAAGCTTATCGGCTGATTTTTTTTGAAGTATTACGTTTTAATAAAACCACGGGAGCATTTATCAGTCAAAAAAGATAAATCTATTGTATGATTGACATGGACTCCAGGTTTACTATAATAGCATCAAAAACAGGATAAAGGAAATATTTTGCAACTGTTTATTGATCAGCTCAAACGAACACTTTTCCTATATTATTCGCTTCTGCTGGGTACGGTCTATTTCTTCTGTTCAGGTACTCTGATTCTGGGGGCACGGGCACTGCTGGACACACCGCGATCCTGGCTGGCCTGGTCGCTGCTGGGAATCGTTCCGGTTGCCGTAATCAGCCTGGTTCTTGCGATCCGGCGCATGCCCGGACCCGGAGTTATCCGCGCATACATTGACCGATACAATCAAAGCGGCGGCCTGTTCATCACGGCGCAGACCACGGATATCTCGGGCTGGGAATCCCGACTTACCAATCTGAAATCACCTGAAGTCCGGGTTCAGTGCCGACAGGATATGATTCTGCTGCTGATCGCGGCCGCGTTTGCCGCGGGCAGCCTGTTCATGCCCTGCTGTCTTTCGGACAGCCGCTCCAAAACCCCGCTTTCCATCACCAACATTATCACGGATCTGAACAACAAAATTTCCCTGCTCGAAGAGGAGGAATGCACCACTGAAGAGGAAAGCGAAGCGCTCAAAGAAGAACTGGAAACCATTGCCGAACAAGCCACGGCAGATAACCCGGGCCGGACCTGGGAAGCCCTGGACAATATGGAAAAGGTTATCCGGGATAAAAGCAGAGAAGCAGCCGAGGACATGTCCGAAGATATGGAAAAACTCGCGTCCTGCCAGAACCTTGCCCAGGCCCTGCCGAACACAAAGGAGCTGGGCAAGGATGTTGAAAAAGCGGGCATGGAGATGCTTCGGGACATGGTCCGGGATGCGGCCACGGAAAAACTGCCGGCCGACTTTCCGGGCAAAGAACTGAACAACGCGCTAAAACAGGGCAATCTCTCGAAGCAGGATCTGAAAAAACTCTGCCAGAATGCTCAGGCATGCAGTAAGGAAATGCTGGCCCGAATGAAGAAGATGTGCGACGCCGGCCTGATTGATCCGAAAATACTTGAGACCTGCCGGGCCTGCAGTGGGAAGAACATGGACGCCAAGGCGCTCAAGGCCTTTCTCAAGGCAAACGCCGAAGATATGGATCCCATGGCCCTGCTTGCGATCTGCTGCCAGGGAAATCCCGGAAGGGGCGGTATCACCCGCGGCAGGGTCGATGCCCCGCTGACCTGGAAGGATGAATCCTCGGAGCAGGGAACCGCGTTCCGGGAAGAGTCCATTCCTCCGTCCGGAATCC
>CAZGEP010000080.1:0-19878 GCA_964524955.1 uncultured Planctomycetota bacterium
GGACCAAAGACACCAGGGATCCGCTTGTGCTGGACTGTATTCTGGATTTGAAAAAAGGCAACAATATCATTTACATCGTTGCAGAAAAAGACTCAGGTATCTCCAGCGCTCGAACCCTGAGCATATTCCACTCTTTATCGGCTGCCAACGAAAAGGTTACGGCCGCAACAACTTCTACAACAAAGACTTCTACTGAATAACCCGTACCGGTTACGCTCGTTTTTATCATTATAAATATCGCACATTTCTATACTTGACTTTGCTGTCAACGTGGGCTATAATAGTAGTGAATTCCAGAAAACTTTACAAGGAGAACGATCATGCCATTATGGGATAAACTCAAAGGCGAACTTGTTGATATTGTTGAATGGCTGGATGATTCAAGCAACACCATGGTCTGGCGTTTTCCACGGTATGAGAACGAGATCAAATACGGAGCCAAGCTTGTGGTCCGTCAGGCACAGAATGCCGTTTTTGTGAACAAGGGCCAGGTGGCCGACGTATTTACTCCAGGCATGCATGAACTCAAAACCGACAACCTGCCGATCCTGACAACACTGATGGGCTGGAAGTACGGATTCAGCAGCCCATTTAAAGCAGAAGTTTATTTTATCAGCACCCGGAACTTCACAGACCTCAAATGGGGAACCAAGAACCCAATCATACTCCGTGACAACGAATTCGGTCCGGTCCGGCTGCGGGCTTTCGGGTCCTTTGTAGTTCGCGTCAAGGATCCAAAGAAACTCATTGAACAAGTCGCGGGTACTGAAGGACTTTTTACCACAGAAGAAATCACAGAGCAGCTGAAAAACCTGATCCTTACCCGCTTTGCAGATCTGCTTGGCGAAAGCAAGATCCCGGTTCTTGACCTGGCCGCCAACTACAATGAACTTTCCGGCTTCGTACAGGAAAAGATAGGACCTGAATTCCTTGAATACGGAATCGAACTGACCAAATTCCTGACCGAAAACATCTCCCTGCCCGAAGCCGTGGAAAAGGCGCTGGACAAACGGAGCAGCATGGGGGTTATTGGTAATCTCAATAAGTTCTCTCAATTTCAAACCGCCAATGCCATGGAACAGGCAGCGCAAAACCCGGGCGGCGGCGCATCTGCAGGTATTGGTATGGGAATGGGTTTCGGCATGGCCAATCAGATGGCGCAGACCTATATGCAGCCGCAGCAGCAGGCACAGGCTGGCGGACCTCCACCACTTCCTGGCGGCCAGGCACAATTCTACATCGGTGAAGGCGGCCAGCAGAAAGGCCCCTTTGACCTGAACACACTGACCAACATGGTACAGAACCAGGCGGTCAGTAAAGATACCCTGGTCTGGAAACAGGGCATGCCTGCCTGGGCTGCTGCCGGACAGGTTCAGGAACTCCAACAGATCTTTGGTGCCGCACCGCCACCACTGCCTCCGCAGGGATAAGAACTTATTATACGTTCTGTCCGTATGGCTAAAGGAATCCGGATGAGTACGAATCCGCTGAACGATGGCAGTATAGCTTCATATGTCATGCGATTTCTTATCGCTTTTATGCTGGGCGTATTTCTGATACTCATTCTGCTTGCGTCAACGTACTGTTTTGGCATTGAACTGTTTGCTCTTTGCTGGCCAATATTCCTCGTCATTCCACTATCCACTGGAATTCTTGGCATATTCAAATTTAATGCTTTCGTTCAGTTTTATGAACGGATACACCGTAGCTATATCGATCACATCTCTCCATAGAGCAATGATACATCTCAACAAAAGACCTGTTGCCGTTTTAACCTTTGCCCTGCCTTTGATTCTGCTGAGCTTTTTAATTCTTCCCGAACGTATTGCATCGTTCTTTATAATACCCTCTTTTCTGATTTTCGTTTATCTTTTCGGGCATTACATTCAGCACCTTATGATGAATCAGCTGATCGTAGAGGGTTGGCTAAAACTTTCAATCATCATGTCTTTACTTATCCTTTTTCCTGTAAGTATGCCCATATACTGGTGTATGTATACAAATAAAGAAGTGCGTCATGAAAAAAACTGAAAGACATCAACGGGATACAATAAACAGTGCAGGCGCAATTGCCGGGTTCGGAATACTCCTGTGTATGTTCAGTATTGGTATCCTCGGATACGAATTACCGTCTACCTTGAAAGCAATATCCTTCATACAATGTACACCGCATGGATTCTATATCCGGTTCAATCTTCATTCTTTCATCGCAACTTTTTTCTTTATCAACATCTGGGGCGGACTGTTGCTCTATATAAGCGGACTGGGAGTGACCTGTGATAGGAAATGGGCTCGCAAACTGCTGTTAGTTACGTTATATGGAATCACAGCATATCGTTTCATCATCTTCACAGCAGCTGAACTTACGTATATCCGGGATTTAATCATTCAGCGAAGAGTCTCACCTGGTAACATTGCTGTTTTAATTGCAGCATTCGGCATTTTCAGCTTTGCATCGTATGCGTCATGGACAACAGCAGGCAAGGTCAAGCGATTCGATTGATTTATAATTTGGTTTGTATGATTTATTAAACTGTCTGATGCGAATTAAAAAACTCAGCGGCACATCTTAAGATAGCCACCCATGTGCTCGCATCCATCATCCATAACATAATGCTGTGTGGAAGGACTGCCGCGGTTGATGCCGCGCGGAAGCTTCCCCGTATACTTGACATGTCCGTCAACATAAGTGACATTCGCAGTTCTATGATAATACATCGGATTCATAAAACAGCTGTTTACGATTCGAACCGGTTCATGCCCAAGACCAGCGACCTCTGGATGATAGGCACACCATTTCAGCCAGGTATGCGAAGGATGGGTATTGTAATTCGGGAGTTTCCGGTGAATTCCGGTATACCAGCTCCGGTCTCCGGTGGCACTGGGACCTCCAAGAGCGTAGGAATTGGCTGGCCGACCGAAAACCAGCATGTGCGCTTCCCAGCGCATTTTGTTTGCATTCGTTGACAATCCACACGTCCCGACCGGTTTGACATACAATGCGGATTCAGCCCAGAATTCCGGACATCCGAATACCCGGAAATTATCAATATACTTGGGTTTCTGTCTATTGTAAGTGGCGGAATTGGAACTCCAGTGTTTATAGAGTTTATGTACATATCCCGCGTAATATTTACCCTCGGTCCAGGAACTAGCAGGCGTACCTGCCCAGGACGGACGAACAACACCACCGGCTCCCTGAGTGGATCCCATCGGTGTATAGAAAAATCGCCCGTGACGCATCTCTTCCGCTTCCATGATATGCGCAACATATACCTGTTTTTGATTACTGTTACACACTGCCAGATTGGCTTTCTGGCTTGCGGACTGAATCGCAGGCAGGATAAACGAAGCCAGAATTGAGATGATGGCAATCACAACCAACAGTTCAATCAGTGTAAAAACGTATTTTCTCTGATTGGTCATTGTCTACGGTTCCAATGAAAGAAGATTGCGTACATTTATAAATTACATTCTAATAATACTATACCTCATATTTTCGTGATTGTCAACCCTAAAAATCATTTTTTCAAAGATATATTTTCCGTAGCATGATAATCAAGTCTTACACTCAAAATGCGGGCGTTTCCATAGTCTGCGATAAAAATCCTCCGGTCCGTATGCGTTCCCACAAAACAAGCATGAAAGAGCGAGACTTCATCTCCGCCAATGCTCTTCGCGACCGATGAACCTCCGTCCTTAATCAAGGGAAGTCCATCGTCTACATTGCCATAGCGCCCGATTCGCAGAATCAGGTTGCCAGCGGAATCCAGAACTGCTATCCGGAATTGGTGGGGTTCCGGAGCAATGCACCGGTTAAAGTAATCCATTTGAAAGCGGGCAAACCAGCAGGCGCACCCTCCTCCGTGACCAATCATGTTGAATCCTGCGAATCCCACACCACCGTACAGCCATTCTGCGTTTTCCACCCACCCCATCCCGCGCATAAAATCAGGATCACGCCTTGGTCTCAGGTCCTTTGATAATGGGATCGGTGCTCCTTTGCCTGCAAACATGACCTTGCCCTTTTTAGGAGCAACCTTCATAAGCGTTTCCGTCATCTCGTTAAAATAGCGTTTGCGGTTATATCCGCGAACTGCGCAGTGCATCACATATACATTGCAGTCTTTATCAATGGCAACCCCATTCGGCTGGCCTACCCCCGGCACCGCGTCTTCGTATTTGAGTTTGCCGTGCTTGTCCCAGATGTGTATGCAGGGATAGATGGATGAAATCACCCGCCCGGGATATATCTTTGGCTGATAAACCTGACGGTGCTTGCCTGCCCGCCCCTTCAGATGACCAGAGCTGATCCCTTCAAATTTAAAGGCACAGCTGGCAACCACATCACCGTTCAGGTTGACATTGATCCCGCCCTGATGATAACAGACCGGTGAAACCGAGGGCATCTTGAGCGCGGACATCACATTCGTGCTTCGTCCGTAAATCGAACCGTCGTTTCCCAGGCCCTGCTTTTCCTGACCGTAATCCCAGGTCACTTCACGAAATTTCGGAAACGTGTAGCGGACTATATAATCCGTATTCCGGAGATAGAGATATCCGTTGATATCAAAGACCCCTTCCATGGCATTAAAGGGAAGCTCCAGTGTTTTGACCGCTCCGGTCTCCGGATTGATTTCCAGCCACTGCTTGGATGCTTTGCCTGTAGGGCCGCTGTCCGGCTCCGCCACATAGAGCATGCCAGTAAGTGGATGAACGATCAGACGCTGCACATTATGTCGGGCCGGACGCGCTCGCACGATCTTTTTGACCGTATCCTGACCAAAGGACCGAATGGGTTTCCATTTCCCTTCTACCTTTCGAAAGAGTCGAACCCCGGTCGTCCACATCTTATTACTGAGCTGGTTTTTCTGATACCCGGGACTGAACCTGAATTCTTCTGCTGTGGGACTGTGTCTTCTTCCTGCAACCCAGACCGTGGGCTCATCCGCCCAGGAGTCCAGCTCTACATAATAGACATTCCCGCAAAC
Organism: uncultured Planctomycetota bacterium; assembly: GCA_964524955.1. Taxonomy (GTDB): domain Bacteria; phylum Planctomycetota; class CAZGEP01; order CAZGEP01; family CAZGEP01; genus CAZGEP01. The sequence goes on from CAZGEP010000080.1 coordinate 4,992, forward strand.
CTTAAATCCCATATTTTCACCCGGTCCAACCGGAAAGGGTTCTCTGGATACTTCTTTACACGCCGGATAAGCCGAATATCGGGCAAGCACCGGTTTGATATTTGCGGAATACTTGTACTTACTTTTCTGAAGATTTCGTGGAATACCAAAGAGCGGGTAGGAAAAAACCCATACTTCACCGCTCTTCTGGTGGACACAGACCTTGACCGGCTGATTGCAAGGTATGCTCTTCAGAAACCGCCCGTCCGGTGAGTATATTTGAATACGGTCATTAACCAGGTCACTGACATAGACATTCCCCTTGTTGTCACATGCAACCGAGGTGGGCACACTGAAGTGTTCATTATCCGTTCCATGCTTTTTTGCGTGTCCTTTGAATATTTCTCTGGTTGAACCCTTCTCATAGTCCACTTTATACACCGCATGTAAACATCCAGGTTTTCTGTTCCAGCTGCCGATCTGCCACAAATAACCGGTCGTGTATATGGTTTTTGCATCCGGACTGAAGGCAATACTTGCCGGCCCGACAAAAAGCCCACCAACATCATGACAGACCTTTGCGCCCTTCAGGCTGAGTTTGCCGCTGCTGCCGTCTGTGTTCAAACGGCAGAGCTCGACATCCGCAAGTGTAAGCCGTTTATCCCGGACCGCAATGGCGGATGCTGCGTTGGTCTTCCGGGCCGCTCCGTGATTTCCGGTATGCCAGTTGGTTCCGGATGTTAAAAACGTTGTCTGATAGAGACCGCCCTTTCGCGGCAGTCGATACCCCTGCGGAAAATCATGCCAGCTCAAACCCTGAACCTTATTGAGTTTGTCGGAGGGGAACGGGTAGACACACCTCAGGTAGTCGCCATTATGATCAAAGAGGCGGACAAAATCCACGCCCTTGCCGTCAAAGACATATACGCCTTCAGGAGCGGCGGCCATCAACGGGAGCTTGCCGTATCGTTTGTGGGAACTCCAGAAGAGCGTCCGCTCAAGACGCGGCTTGAGTCCCAGGGAAATACGAATATTCACAGCTGCTTTGTCATCCACATATCGCCCCTGATCATCTTTGCCGTCCCAGATAATTTCTTGTGTAAGCGAACCGGGCGTAAAGGGTTTGGGTGCGTTCTCTCCAAGCACCCCGCAGGCCAGGTGGCGAATGATCCGCCCCTCCTTGTTTTCAATGGCAACGGTCACGTCACAAAATGATCGAACGACAAATCGTATGGTAACCCGATCACCGTCCTGCTCAGCGGAAGGTTTCTCAGCAAACTCAAAGGGGCCGTTCCGTTTGACTTTGAGTTCATCTGTATCTGCTGCCTTGAGAAAAGAGACCGATGAAATCAGCAGAAAAAGAACAAATGAATAGGGCAATACGCGTATTGTGAAATACCTGATCGGTTTCATTACTGAAGTCTCCCTGTTGTCGTTGATAGATGTCATGTATCATTTATACATGGTGAATACCCATTGTGTTTAATAATTCAAGATAAATATCAAGCTTATTTGCAGTACAATTGTAATACACCGGGAGAGGGTTTGAGGGCGCTGCCATTGCTGATCATACATTTTGTCTGATCAGCCAGTGACGGACAGATCGGGCCAGATCAATCAGGGTTTCCGGTTCATCATCCATCTCAAATGTTGCAGCCCACCCAACGTTTCTGCCTGAACCAATTCGGCCATGCGTTCCTTTGACCTTTGATGTATCGGTTGAAATTTTCCAGGGCATCCAGTCAAAGAAGAGTTCACACGGATCAAAACCGATCTTGTTATGAATATCCACATGTGTACTGTAATCCGGTGCCTGGGCCGGGTCTTTCCACCAGGGATAGGCAAACCACGCCCCTTGTTCGGCCTGAATCACGATCTGCCCGGAGCGCTCAGCAGCAATGTTTCGCTGGTGCAGATCCTCCGGTTTGTAATACACGCCTTCAATTCCGTCGCATTCATTCAGACATGCGGCAACTTCTTCGACATCATGCTGCTCTCTAACATAAATGTGGGCAATTTCATGATCTGCCATGGCAAATGCACGGCTGGAATAGAGATCCGGATAGCGCATACCACGTATACTGCGCGCATTGAAAAAACCGTGTTCAAGCAGAAGCCGGTTTGGAAAGACCGCGCTTCGGGTAACATTTCCAATCGCGTAATCACCGAAAACAAGAAGCTCATATCCGCCCTTTTCTGCACCCTCTCGAAGGCGTTCCAGACAAGTGGTTAACTGAGTAAACGCCCTTGCGCTTTTAGGGCTTTCTGTACCGGATTTCTGCAGTTCATAATCCAGGTGCGGTAGATATGCAATGCAGAGCTCGGGTGCGTTCTCCGGATCCGATACGATTCCAGCCACCGCATCCGCAATCCAGGTGCTGGATTTGACCGATGCCACAGGCCCCCAGTAACTGCTGAGTTTAAATCGTTTACCCGTTTTCTGGCAGAGCTCGCTGTACAATGTTTCGGGTTTGCTGTAGCAGTCGTCGATCATACCACCTCCGTGCGTGTGAACCGGAGCCGGTGAAATCAGCATATCCACGTTTTCTCCCAGACTCTGCTGCCAGAAGAAGAGACCGACTGCATTACCGTCTGAACGGAATTGATTCCATATCCGTTCACCACTGACCAGGCCACTGGACTGGTTCCAGAATTCTACCGTATTCAATTCCGGTAGAAATATTCCATTGGCAATCATTCCATGCCCGGACGGCGGCAGAGCGGTCCGGAAACTGGCCTGAACCGTGCAGGTTACCGCGGGGAATACGCTTTCAACAGGTCGAAATGTCAGGCCGTGCAACTCTTCACTGCTGTTCTGCCTGCACAAGAAATCATACCCAAGAGCAGCAACCTGAACAATGAGGAGTCGTTTTTTCATTTCCATTCATTCCTTTCCGTTAACTGGAATAAAACTTCTTTCCCGCGAATACAGCCACAGGGGTCAGCAGGATGATTACAAACGGAAAAATCAGACCGCATGAAATCCCGATCATTGATGCCTGAAATAACGGCAGTGAGCAGATCATCAATCCCACTGCCGGTGATATCGCCTGGGTCTGCGCCTTACGCCCCGCCAGCACACAAAATCCGAGAATCAGTATCGCGCAAATCAGCGAAACAGGGTCCAGATCAAGTTTGGACATGTAATATATTGGATAGAATATCATCAGACTCGCCAGAGGCAACCATGCCTCAAGGCCTGATTTTCTTTTCGCTCCTTCTTTCCTGGAAACAACAGTTACTGCGGTGATGTAGAGTGTAATACCTGAAACCGGAATCAGAATTCCACGTGAAGGAACCACACACGTTCCGGCAGCAGCCGCACCCAGCAACACGTTCAATCCTCTGCACATCCCCATCGTGATCGGACCGAGCAAAAACACCTCTTTCGCAAAACGGTTATATGCAATAATCAGAACTGTGAGCAGAGCGGCAATAGCGAACATCTGCATAGAGAATAACGCCGCTCCGCAAAGACCAACGATCAATAATAAGATCGAAACGGTGATTGCTGCTGCCGGAGAAATGTCTCCGGACACAAGTGGACGGTCAGGGCGTTCTCTGGCATCATCTTCAATGCCAAAGCAGTCGTTTATAATAATCCCGGCCGTGTACAGACACATGCTGATCAGCACAGCCCCAATCATCACCGAATCGATACATCCATCGGAACACACCACAAATCCGGCAATACTGTCTCCAGGTACGGTAAAGAGATTGGGAACACGTATCAGCCGCAACCAGTGGATGAGTTTTTCTCGGCGAATTAACGACATGCATTCTCTTTTCAGCGCTGGAATTCAGTTGGATCCACGGGCCTGAGGTCCAGTTGCGGTTTCCATTTCGGGGACTGGCTGTAAAACGACATAGCGTTTTCAAAGACAATGTTCCGGATATCCGTTTCATCATGGCCATGCTCCTGCATGTATTCGACAACCCGGGGCAGACTCAGCGGGTCAGAGATTCCCCAGTCCGCTGATCCATCTACAATCATTCGCTCCGAGCCATATTTCCAAATAATGCCGGATACGCGTTCTGGAGTCAGTTTGGAGATGGGGTAAACCGTCATTCCTGAGAAATAACCGGTTTTTCGCACAATCGGCATGGTTTCTTCGGTATTGTGGTCGATTAACACTTTTTCCTCTGCAATACCGTGCTCCCGAAGCAAAGCAATAATCCGCTCTGCTCCTTTGGGTTTCTGTGTATGTGGCAGATGCACAATGACGATCATATCTTTTTTCATGGCCATTTCCAGCTGACGGACAAAGGCATATTCCTCGTTTTCCGTAATATGATTAAATCCGATCTCCCCTACCGCTACACAGCGGGGATGATCCAGGTATTCTTCCATGCCCGCAAGAACCTCATCAACCAGTTTTCGGTCTTCTGTTTCCTTGGGATTGAGTGATATAGCGCAGTAATGGTCAATACCAAATCGTTTGGCCCGCACGGTTTCGAATTCCAGAATCAGCTGATAATAATCAAAAAATGTTCCTGCGTAACGTCGATTTGTTCCCAGCCAGAAAGAAGGTTCAACACACGCACGAATTCCTGCTTTATACATGGCCTGGTAATCGTCCGTTGTTCGTGAATACATGTGGATATGCGGTTCAATAATAATCATACTAATCCTCCCTTGGCAATTAAATTGTAACGTCAGTTGTATTTCTAATTATAAGCGTCAATTAGTGATTTCAAGTTCAGTTTTTCTTCCGTAGTTCGTAATATATTTAAAATCATAAGAAGGATGATAAAATATGTTGATACCTTTTGCAAACGTGTGGTATCTGTGTATACTTTAGTAAAATATTATGAACCTTTTCCGCCTGTATTCCGCTTTATAAAGCGGAGGCACAGACCATGAACAAAACCATGACCTACAATCAGGAATTTGCCGTAGACTTCAATTATCCGGTATGCTTTTCAGAAAGTGTATTTTCACCGGACTCCCCCCTGCTTGCAAATACCATTGACCGACTCAATGAAAAACGTGTGCACAAGACAGTCGTATATGCGGACGAGAATGTTCTCAAGGCGCACCCTTCACTTTCTGAAAACATCCGCGACTATTTCAAAACACACCCGAATCAACTTGAACTCGCAAGCGGCCCCATTCCAGTTCCGGGAGGCGAACAAGCCAAACAGGGCTGGTATCTGGTCAAGAACATCATGAGCAATCTGGGAAATCTTCACCTCTGCCGACAGAGTTTTGTAGTGGTTATCGGGGGGGGCAGTGTTCTCGACATGGTGGGGTTCGCGGTTTCTCTTGTCCACCGTGGACTCCGGCTGATTCGAATGCCCACCACTGTACTGGCGCAGAACGACGCAGGTGTGGGCGTTAAGAACGCAATGAATGAACACGGCATGAAAAACTTTGTCGGTACATTTGCTCCGCCCTTTGCAGTCATCAATGACTATACGTTCCTCAGCACCCTTAAGGAACGGGACTGGACCGGCGGCATTGCCGAAGCCTTCAAAGTCGCCATCATCAAAGACCGAGAATTCTTTGACAGCCTATGTAACAACGCCGATGCACTGCGCAATCGGGACTTTACGGCAATGAAGGAACTGATTCAGCGCTGCGCAAGACTGCATCTTGATCATATTCGCACCAACGGCGATCCGTTTGAATTCGGCGCCGCCCGTCCGCTGGATTTCGGCCACTGGTCCGCCCACCGCCTGGAGACCATGTCGGGCTACCGGCTTGGACATGGCCAGGCGGTTGCTATCGGCATTGCACTGGACGCGTATTATGCTGCACAGACCGGCCTGCTCACAGAATCCGAACTAAACCGCATTCTGAATGCCATGCAGCACTGCGGTCTGCCTATATGGGACCATCTGCTCGAATACACAGAAGACGGAAACCTGACCATACTCAAAGGCCTGGACGAATTCAGGGAGCATCTGGGAGGCCTGCTGACCGTAACCCTTCCCCGCGGCATCGGAACCAAATGTGAAATACACGAAATGGACAGATCTATCATTGCGGATGCCATCACTTTTCTCAGAGACCGATCCATTGCTGATTCATAATTCCCCTCCCGTACACCTGACCTACTGTCTGAACATTCACCAGGGCGAAACCTGGGAGGAAAACCTAAGTGCGATCCAGGAACACACACTCCGTGTTCAACAGGAGATCTGTCCAGACCATCCATTCGGTTTGGGGTTGCGTCTCAGCCGAACAGCCGCAGATACCCTTTCCCAACCCGCAACACTCAACGAATTTCAGGCCTTTCTCAGTAAACACAATCTCTATGTATTTACCGTAAACGGTTTCCCGTACGGCCGTTTTCACCAGGCCCGGATCAAGGAAAATGTCTATTCCCCGGACTGGCAGCAATCCGAACGTAAAGAATACACACTGATCCTGGCGCGCATCCTGGCCGCCCTGCTTCCCGACGGCATGTCTGGAAGCATCAATACTGTTCCGGGTACTTATAAACGCTGGCTTACCAGCAGCACATCTCAGAAAACAGCCATAATGACCATGCTTACTGAATGCGCCATTAAACTCGATAAGCTTTGCAGTCAGACGGGCAAGACCATCACCGTGGGCCTGGAACCCGAACCCGACTGTATGCTGGAAACCACAGCAGAATGTGTGGCATTCTTTGATCAACTCTATGAACACGCGGAAACGTCTGCTGCCGGAAAGTCACAATTCATTCAACAGCACATCGGCATTTGTTTCGACACTTGCCACATGGCGGTTCAGTACGAGAATATCTGCTCCAGTCTTAGAACATTGCAGGAAAACAACATTTCTGTGGCCAAGATTCACTTGAGCAATGCCCTTGCTTCAGACGGATTACAGAATAACAGCCAGGCGCTGGCTCCATCTACCTTCACCAGGTAAAGACCCGGAATCAAAACTCCATTTATTCCTACCCGGACATTGACGCAGCTGTCAAGGATCATCCCAACGACGAAGAATGGCGTATCCACTGCCATGTTCCACTCTTTTTTTCCGGAAACGACAATGTCAAGACCCTTCAGAACAGCCTGAATGCGGAATTCTTCCAATTGCTCTGCTCCGGCATTACGCCGCACCTGGAAATCGAGACCTACACCTTTGATGTCCTGCCGGCATCCATGCGCGAAAAAGATATTGCCAAAAGTATTATCAACGAATACCATTGGGTTCTGAACAGATTCAGGAAGGAACACGTTTCATGATCAGCACATTTAAATTGAAATCAGTATCGAATATACGAGAATAAGTCACAGCCATTGTCGTTAACGCTACACATCGTTTCAAAGGAATTCTGATGCTCAAACCCGAAAACACCGTACTCGTAGTGATTGATTTCCAGGGCAAGCTGGCACAGCTTATGCACGACCGGGATCCGCTCTTTCAAGTGGCAGCCACCATGATCCAGGGGATAAAAGTGCTGGACATCCCTTTTCTGGTTACAGAACAGAATCCAGACCGGATCGGTCCGACGATTCCGGAAATCGCGCCCCTGCTCAAAGAACCGCCGATTTCCAAACTCAGTTTCAGCTGCTGCGGTGAAAAGGCATTTATGGACCGTCTCAAAGCCCTGAATCGGGGACAGATACTTATCATCGGTATTGAAACCCATATCTGCGTCTACCAGACCGCTGCGGATCTAATCGACCAGGGATACGAAGTCCAGGTGGCAGCGGACGCAGTCTCATCCCGTACCCAGGAAAACCGCAGCATCGGCCTGGAAAAAATCCAGCATATTGGCGCATCCCTGACTTCAGTAGAAACTGCACTCTTTGAACTCCTGGGCACAGCAGCCAATGAGCAATTCAAAGACATCCTGAAACTAATCAAGTAGTTCAGACAGAACATCAGCGTGTTACACATTTTACATATGTTCTTTTGATTTATTTCTCATCTCAGGGCGGTCTTAATGCCGAGAAAGGATGCGGAGAGCACGGTAATGCCAACCAGACTCCGGAGGGTACTCACACAGGCATCGGATATGTATTTGGCACCGGCGTTAAGAAAGGAAAACGGTCCGGCAAAGGAATGAACAGCAATAACTGCAGCCAGAATAACGACAAAGGCAATCACGCAATTTTTCACATCTTGCCGGCTGGGTGAAAGGGTGATCGCGATATTAATCAGCATATAAATGTACAGCGTAATTTTCAGAAACACCCCGACACTATGGCTGGATGAACTTCGTGCAAACAAGGCATAAAAAATATCCAGCAGCATTTGCAGCCATACAAACACCTTGCATTGACCGAAGAATTTGTTTAGCAGCAGTACAGCAATAATGCCGAATATCAACGGTGCAAAGGAAATGATTACCGGGCCGAAAACCGGAATCCGCGGCGGACCGTGTTTCACGCTTCCGCCATCCGCATCAAATAAATTCATTTTTTCGATCCGAGCAAAGGTTATAAGGCACCCGAGCGCGTGTGCGAGTTCATGAAGTACCACTCCTGGAATCAGCATCGTCCGGTACAGTGCAGGCGGCAAAAATCGGCTCCAGATACGAGCCAACAACGCGGAAAGGGCCACAACACAAAGAATCCAGAAGGCAGCGGCAAGAAAAGCCATAATCACTCTCCGATATGAAATAAAATTGATTTCGGAACCAATGACATCTGTCTTCTTTTTATAACAGACCCTTTCCCTTTTTCCAGCCTTTTCCGTATTTTTATAGCATGGCAATTTTATTTGACATCCTCAGTTAAATACTATATAATCAATTTTTCTACGTATAAAATCCCGCCGTCTTTCCGGTGAGACTTTACACATTCACGGGGTTGTTTCAACCATGCACAAGAAAAATAAAAAACCGTTGATTCTTGTTATCAATCCCGGGGGAACCAGTACCAAGATCGCCCTTTTCAAAGGCCGCTCACCTCTCTTTTCCAAAACCATTGAACATACATACAAAAAAATTACGTCCTTTCCCACTGTATACCATCAAAAAGCCTTTCGGATAAAAACCATTCTTATGGCAATGAAATCCGTCGAGTATTCGATGGATGATGTTGATATCGTTATCGGTCGTGGCGGCCTTCTTCGGCCATTGCCCGGTGGCGTGTATGCGGTAAATCAGAAAATGCTTTTGGAGCTGAAACAGGCAACATACGGGGAGCATGCATCCAACCTCGGAGCTGTGCTTGCCTGTGAACTGGCAAAAACTTCGTCGGCACCAGCCTATATTGCGAATCCAGTTGTGGTTGATGAACGAATGCCCGAAGCTGCGGTGACCGGTCACCCGGCGGTGCAGCGTCGCAGTGTCTTTCACGCCCTCAGTCAAAAAATGGTTGCAGAAAAAACCAGCGCGCGCCTGGGAATCGACTACCGCAAAGCCCGGTTAATCGTATCTCATGCCGGAACCGGTATTTCCGTTGGAGTTCACAAAAATGGAAAGGTCATTGATGTCAACAATGCGCTGGAGGGAGACGGCCCTTTTTCACCGGAACGATCCGGAAGCCTCCCTCTCTATAACTTCTACACCTATGTCACTCGGAAAAACCTTACCCCTTCGCAAGTTTACAAACTCATCACCAAGCAAAGTGGCCTGGTTGCTCACCTGGGCACAAATGACTGCCGTACGATTGAGCAGCGAATCATTTCTGGTGACCGGAAAGCGAATACCGTTTACAATGCATTTGTCATCCAGAACGCCAAAGCGATTGCAGCTGGAAGCGCTGTCCTTTCCGGAAAGGTAGACGCAATCGTTCTAGCCGGAAATGTTCTGAAAAACCGCCTCTTCCGTAACAGACTGAAATCCAGAATCAAGTTTATCGCTCCCGTATTCGTTTACACGGATAATTCCGAAATGCAGGCCCTGGCATGGGCAGCGCATGATGCGTATACCGGTGCGAAGAAAGTGAATGAATATTAATTATGGGAAAATCCAAGAAAAAATACCGTCTGTTGATTGACATAGAACGATGCAAAGGATGCGGTCTCTGCATTGACATCTGTCCCAAGAACGTTCTTGAATTCTCAACAGAACTAAACTCCGGAGGGGTTCCTTATCCACTGGCGAAAAGACCCGATGACTGTATCGGATGCAAGAACTGCGCGCTGTTATGCCCGGATGTATGCATTGAAATATTCGAAACCAATTAGAGGACATTATGGCTGACAAAATTCTTATGACCGGCAATGAAGCATTTGCCGAAGGTGCAATTCGAGGTGGATGTGATTGTTATTTCGGTTATCCCATCACACCGCAGAATGAACTGACCGCGTACATGGCGAAACACATGCCGGAAAGAGACCGGGTCTTTGTACAGGCAGAAAGCGAACTCGCTGCCATCAACATGGTTTACGGAGCGGCAGCTGCCGGGACCCGTGCCATGACCACATCATCTTCTCCGGGAATCAGTCTCAAGCAGGAAGGCCTTTCCTACATCGCGGGGAGTGAATTGCCCATGGTGATCGCTAACATTCAGCGCGGCGGCCCCGGACTGGGCAACATTGCGCCCTCGCAGGCCGACTATTTTCAAGCCACCAAGGGTGGCGGCCATGGAGATTACCGTCTGATTGTTCTTGCCCCCTCTTCGGTCCAGGAGATGCATGATTTTGCAGCGATCTCCTTTGATCTGGCAGACCGATACCGAAACCCGGTCATGATACTCTCTGACGGCAGACTCGGCCAGATGATGGAACCGCTCGTTCTCTGGGACAAGGCACCCCATCCGGTTGAAAAGGACTGGGCATTGACCGGCGCTGTTGGTCGCAAACCCAACACGGTCCGTTCGTTTTTTATGGAGTCCGGAACACTGGAAGAAAACAATATCCGGATTCAGAATAAATTGAAACAAATTGAAGCAAACGAAGTGCAATACGAAGAATTTATGCTTGAAGACGCACAGATCATGATGGTGGCGTACGGCACATCCGCACGGCTGTGCAAAGGGGTTGTCCGTGAGGTACGAAATCAAGGCATTGCCGCAGGTCTGCTGCGCCCTGTCAGTCTGTGGCCATTTCCTGCGGAAGCCGTACTCCGACATTCACAGCAGGTGGAAAAAATACTCGTCATTGAAATGAATGCCGGACAAATGGTTGAAGATGTCCGACTTTCCTGCCGCGATAAGGTTCCTGTTCATTTTCACGGACGCATGGGGGGCGGGATTCTGACGACCGAAGAAATTATTGATAAAGTCAAACAACTGATCTAAGGAGCAGTCATGGAGAAAGTTGTATACAAAAGGCCTGACAGTCTTACAACGAAACACACTCATTACTGTCCCGGATGCGGACACGGCATCGTACATCGTCTTATTGCCGAAGCCATTGATGAACTTGGACTGCGGGAAAATACAGTAGGTGTTGCACCGGTAGGCTGTGCAGTAGTTGCGTATTATTATTTTAATTTTGATGTCAGTGAGGCCGCGCACGGCCGGGCACCTGCAGTGGCAACCGGCATCAAGCGATCCCGACCCAACCTCAATGTATTCGCCTACCAGGGAGACGGCGACCTGGCGTCCATTGGTTTAGCAGAAATTGTTCATGCCGCAAACCGCGGTGAAAACTTCACTACCCTTTTCATTAACAATACCATATACGCTATGACCGGTGGCCAATTGGCTCCCACAACAATGGCCGATCAGAAGACCACCACCAGTCCGTGCGGCCGGGACACAGCCACCATGGGGTATCCCATGAAAATATGCGAAATGCTCAACACGCTGGACAACCCTTACTATATCACGCGTGCCGCTTTGGACAGCCCTGCAGGAATCCGAAAGGCAGGAAAATCTATAACCAAGGCGTTTCAGTATCAGTCTGAAGGCAGAGGATTTAGGTTTGTTGAAAGACTTTCTCACTGTCCGATTCACTGGAAAATGACCCCAAGCCAGTCCATGGATTTCATCGCCAGTACGGTATCCAAAACATTTCCTGTATCGGTCTTTCGCGATAAAGGAGAAAATAAATGAATCAGGAACGAGCTATTTTTTCCGGCTCCGGCGGTCAGGGCCTTATGTTTATCGGCAAGCTCTTTGCAAACATGTCGCTTTTGAAATTTTCCCACCTTACGTTCTTTCCCAGTTACGGGGCAGAAGTTCGAGGCGGCACCTCCAATTGCCAGGTGATTTTTTCTGGAGAGGAAATTCCATCCCCGATCGTCGAGGTCGCGGACGGCCTAATCCTTATGAATCAGCCCAGTACTGACCGCTTTATCCCCTTCCTGGAAAAAACTGGCGCTGCTTTTGTAAACGCCTCGATGTCCAGTGTGCCGGATGCGGAGAATGTAAAGGGAATTCCAGCCACAGAAATTGCACACACCATTGGTGATGTGCGTGCCGCCAATGTAGTCCTGTTCGGTGCATACTTGAAAGAAAAAGGTTTTTTTGACTTTGACTCTGCCGCATCTCATGTAAGTAAAGCCGCGTTGAAAAAAGGCAAAAAAGCTGAAGAAATCAATCGCAAAGCCCTGGAAAAGGGGTGGCAATATTTTGACTGAACCGTCCTGAGAATGCTTTTCACAGGAGATATTTTGAGCGGGAGGAATCATGAACACGACCATTCCGATTAAGTTTGATGCCGACGTTGCACTGGGAAGGGATATTCTGAGACGATTCAAACTACCTCAAACCGAATTCGGCCCCGATAAAGTAATTCGAATCTTTGATCATGACACCAATACAACATGGGGATTCGTTGTAGTTGACAACCTGGTCCGTGGCCCTTCGCTGGGCGGGATTCGTCTGGAACCGGATGTAACCGTGGAAGAAGTCTACGGCCTGGCCCATGCCATGACCTTCAAAAACGCGGCAGCCATGCTCCCGCTGGGTGGCGGTAAAAGCGGTCTTATCGGGGATCCGGTTTTTTACAGCGAGAATCCACTTCAGAAAAAGAAACTCATCACACACTTTGCCGAAGTACTCTGGGAGCACCCCGAATACATTCCCGGACCGGATATGGGAACGGATGAGAATGACATGCAGTTGATTTACGATACATTCACCCATTTAAACGGCAAACCCAATCACGGCAGAGGCGGTATCGGCAGACCTCCGGAAAAAGGAGGACTCCCGCTTGACGAGTGGGGATTAACGGCTCACGGACTCCTGGCTGCGGCCAAAGCCGCTGAAGAGAACGATTCCGAATTCAACATTGAAGGTGCACGCGTCATCATTCAGGGATATGGCAATGTCGGCTGTCACATTGCGGAAAAACTCTATGCCGAAGGAGCTGTTATCACGGGTGCGTCTGATATCAACTGCGGTCTGTACAATCCGGACGGACTGGATATCGACGAAATGCGGGAAATTCGAAGGGAAAGATCCGGACTTCTCCGCTATACCGGTCCGACCAAAATCCGTTTCACCAGTGAAAATCTGGACGAACTGCTTACGATGCCCTGCGATATACTGATCCCTGCAGCACGTCCGGATGCCATCACAGTTAAAAATGCGGATGTAATTGACACCCGAATCATCCTTCAGGGAGCGAACAACCCGGTAAACCATGTTACGGAATACTATCTGTCCAGGAAGAAAAAAATAACTCCGCTCACCGATTTTATCGTTAACGCCGGTGGTGTGATCGCCTGTGCCGTGGAACTGAAAATGGACCAGGATCCTGATTACCGGCAAAAAGTCACAAAAAAAGACGGGCTGGGCAAAGACTATCTGGAACAACTTGTGTTTAAGATTATCAGCGACAATGTTAATGAGATTTACCAGCGCATGAAAAAGAACTGCAACCAGAACATAATCTGGAGGGATGTCGCCATGGACCTGGCCCAGGAGCGGCTCCAGGCTGGTAAAAACGGGAACGTTCCGACGCTAAAGGACTTCTCATGACCGCTTCAACAGCCCAATCTACAGACACCCGCCTGACAGAATTCAACTGGGAAGAACGAGCAGCAGCGCCTTTGTCACGACTCTGTGATACCCATACTCACTACCGTGGGAATGAAGATCATCTTCAGAAGCTGCTTGACGTTACTCGCAAATACAACGTTAACCGACTGTTCATCAACTGTCCGCTGAATGACCTTGGGGCAGTACGTATATTTGAGAAATATGAAAAAGTAAATGAACGGATTATCCCCTTCTGCCACCTGGACATGCGAGAGAACAATCCGGACATTGTCAACCGTGCCTTTGATGCCGGCTTCTGGGGATTAAAATGCATATCCCCGGCACGTGCCTATGATGATCCGTTTTACGATTTGGTCTTTTCACGTGCACAGGAACTTGGCATGCCCCTTCTCTGTCACACCGGCCTGCTGTCCAAAAGCGCTGAAACATACAACGCCGGATCCGGCATGAGCCTGATGCGGGCAGACATGATGGATACCCTGGCCACCCGTTACCCGGAACTTCTTATCCAGGGCGCCCACATCGGCACACCCAACATCATGGAAGCCCTGCTCAGCTGTGTCTACTCCCCCAACCTGATGTGGGATGCGTCGGGAGGATGCCGACATCTTCTGATCCGCAATCCACTGCTCATGTCTGCCGCCATAGAGCACAATCCGGATATATGGAACCACTTGACCTGGGCAACAGACACCACCCTGGGAGTATTTGAACCGCGATACGCAGACGGATGGAAAACCCAGTACGAATACCAGATTGCCTTCTGGCAGCGGATTTTGAGCAAACTGGATCCCAGACCCGACACCGGTCAGCTGGACGGGTTCTTCTTTGCGAATGCTGAAAACTGGGTAGAGAGGATCCGGGAAAAAAGAAAAGCATAATTATTTTTTTTCAACTCACAACTTGACAAACTTTCCCGGCATTATATAATAATTTTTCTCAAATCGCGGGTGTAGCTCAGTGGCTAGAGCTCCAGCTTGCCATGCTGGTTGTCGTGGGTTCGAATCCCATCACCCGCTTATAAAAAACAAACCGGTAGTTTCTAATTACCGGTTTTTTTTATTGTGTTGGGATTCGAACGGATGTTCCATTTTCTATCAACGGAGATTGGCGACGCAAGCCA
>CAZGEP010000081.1:0-19849 GCA_964524955.1 uncultured Planctomycetota bacterium
CTACGGTTTCGCGGACGACGGTCGGCCTGTGGGCAGCCACACAGACCAAAAGGGTCAGGTCCATCTGAACATGCAGACCTGGGCGATTTTTGCAGGCGTGGCAGCTGGCGAACGGCTGGAGAAACTGCTCGATCTGATCGACCACCGGATGGATTCGGATTTCGGCCCACTGCTGATCGATCCGGCCTACACTGCCTATGACAGTCAGGTCGGCAAGATGTCAGCCAAGAATCCGGGCCACTGCGAGAACGGGCCGGTTTACAGCCACGGGGTCTGCTTCAAGATGCTGGCCGACGCTGTGCTTGGACGGGGCGATCAGGCTATGGACAGCTTTATCAAGCTCTCTCCGTTTAATCCCAGGAGTTCGCAGGACCGGTTTGCCGCCCCGCCCTTTGCTGCACCCCGGTACCTGGTCAGTCGGGCCAATCCTGAACAGGAGGGTGCAGCCTGGTATCCGTACTTCACGGCCACACCGGCCTGGATGATGACCGTTCTCTGGCAGCATATTCTAGGGATCCGACCATGGTATAAAGGCCTGGTAATCGACCCGGTCATTCCAGCGGAGTGGGACGGATTTACCGTGACCCGCACATGGCGCAACGCAACATACAACATTACCGTGAACAATCCAGAACATGTCAGCTGCGGAGTGACACAGCTTGAAGTGGATGGTGAACGGGTAGACAATTATATGCTCAACCCGGCTGCTCCGGGCAGTACGGTCGCTGTATGCTGCACCCTGGGGCGGTTCGGAAAACGTTTTTGATCGGTACAGAAGACCGTAAGTACAGCAGCCCGCAGATAAGTGAACGAAAAGATGACAGCAATTCGGACCGATATCGGCTGTTTCTGATACAAAAGACGATAGCGATACCGATAGCGAATTTAATTTAAATGCATAATTGCATACATAATCCAGAGAAACCGTTCTTAAGGATATACCCCATGAAAGTGACCTGGCATCCATACAAGGAAATGCGCCTGGACAGTGAACTGGCCCAGGATGAAGATCTGCTCCATCTTTCCGGAGAAGATGCAAAAGTTGTTCAGGAGCGGAAATATTCGTTCGTGGCCATGACCTGGCATCCCCGGCTGCGGAAGATTATTGTGGGCGCTACCAATCTGGCTGGAGATATTCTGCTGACATTTGATCCGAAAACCCGGCAGTTTGAGTCCTGCGGATTTGCCCAGAGTCCGTTTTATTCACCGGCAGCCAGCAAGATTCACAAAGGGCTTTCTCTGGACGTTGAGAATGACGAGGTCTACTTTGGCATTGCCACGCTCTCTCCGCTGCCGGATATTATCCGCAAGCCGGGCGGCCGGGAACATGCATCTTGTCTGGCCCGTTACCACATCCGGCAGAAACGATTTGAACTGCTCGGTCCGGTCGAGACGCGGGACGGACGGTTTCTGAATTATGCACATGAATTCTGCATTGTGGACAATGTCTGCTTTATCGGAGAGACGGATAACAAAACCCGCAGCGGTTACATGTGGGCATGTGAGGTGTGATTGAAGATTACCGTTTGCAGTTGTGGCCGCGTTTCCAATTGCAGCCGTCGTTGCAGCCAGTGGAATCAGAAGTTTATAAAATCAATGTTGAATTGAAAGGGCTGTACAGTATAATGTTTGCGGTTTGTTAGGATTTGATTAGTCTCGAATAGATTTATTTTTTTAAGGAACCCTGCACCGTGACTCAGCATAGCACAGACAATGCAGTTTCAAAGACTTCGCCCTATCTTCCGTTTCTCAAATCACGCCATCTGCTGGAACCAGACTTTTCGGGTACCAGGCTGGAGATCCCGCAGGAAAAGGCAGAGAGTATGAAACAACGATTGGCTCTTCTATACGGCAAGGGAGAAATGCCGGAGATCTACACCGAACTGGAGCGGGTTCTTAAGGTACATCATGCGTACATGACGCCGGAGATCGAACAGGCAGAAGCGGAGTTTGATGTGACCGAGCGCTTTACGGAAGAAGATGTGATTCTGATTACCTACGGTGATCTGATTATCTCGAGCGACGACACACCGCTTTCCACGCTGGCCCGATGCGCCAATCGTCTTTTTCGCGGACTGGTTACCACGATCCATATTCTGCCTTTTTTCCCGTATTCTTCGGATCGGGGATTCTCGGTGATTAATTACGGAGAAGTGGATCCGCGCATGGGCACCTGGGAGGACATCAGTGAACTGAAGAAGTCCTTTAAGTTGATGTTTGACGGTGTGGTCAATCACTGCTCGGCCAAGTGCAAGTGGTTCCGTCGCTACATCAGTGGTGATCCGGATTATCAGTGTTACTTCCTTGGGTTTGATTCACCGGATGCCATTGACGATGAGAATATGAAGAAGATTCTCCGGCCCCGTACCTCACCGCTGCTCTCCAAGTTTGATACCATCAACGGGTCCAGGTATGTATGGACCACCTTTTCCAGAGACCAGGTGGATTTGAATTTCAAGAGTCCGCGAGTGCTTTTGAAGATTGTTCGGATTCTGCTTGACTATGTCCGTCGTGGAGCAGATATCATTCGTTTGGACGCAATTACCTATTTGTGGCGGGAGATCGGAACTACGTGCGCGCATCTGGAGCAGACGCACGAAGTGGTTAAACTTCTGCGGGATATTCTTGATACCATTGCTCCGCATGTAGCTCTGATTTCAGAGACCAATGTTCCGCACAGCGATAATATTACCTACTTTGGAAACGGCGAAGATGAGGCGCAGATGGTCTATAATTTTGCGTTGCCTCCGCTGGTTCTTCATACGTTTCTTAAGGGAAATGCGTCTGTTCTTACCCGTTGGGCAAAGGAACTGATTCCGCCATCCAAGACTACAGCATTTTTCAATTTTCTTGATTCGCATGATGGTATTGGGATTCTTGGCGCCCGTGATTACTTAACGGAATCAGATATTGACAACCTCTGTGAGACCGTTAAAAGTAAGGGCGGTTTTGTGTCCATGAAGGACAATGGCGACGGAACCCAGAGCCCATATGAGCTTAATACGACGTGGTTCAGTGCATTGCAGTCTGATGATATGGACCAGCCTCAGGAGGTTCAGATCGATCGTTTTGTGGCCTCACGTGCCGTTGCTCTTGTGCTGCGCGGCGTTCCGGGGATTTACATGCTCAGTATGTTCGCGTCCAAGAATGATCTGGAGGCGGTTTCCCGTGATGGCGTCAGTCGGAGCATTAACCGGTCTACGCTTTTTGAAGAGCGGATTGTAGATATGTTTCTGGATCGTAACTCGATTGAGAGGAAGATCGCGGAAAAGTATATGAGTTTACTGGAGATTCGTGTCAATGATTCGGCCTTTCATCCGAGTGCCCCGCAGGAAATTCTGGAACTGGGTTCGGATGTCTTTGCCATTAAGCGAACCTCCCGGGATGGTACGTCTGAAGTGCTTTGCGTAATCAATGTCACGGAAAAAGATATTTCAATCAGTCTGCCTCTTTCGAAATACGGTATGGACGGTGAGCTTTCCGATATGATTACTGCCAGAAAGGTCTACCCGGAATCGGATCCGTGGAAACTTGACCTCGAACCCTACCAGATCCTGTGGCTGAAGAAACGACAGTAGTCATTAACTGCAGTAAAGAGTGATGAGTAAAGTGAAAAACTGGATCCCCCGGCGCGCCCGGGAGATCCAGTTTTTTTTGTTAACGCAATCCCAATAACCGATCACAGAAGACAGCATATACTTTTGAGACAAAGCCTATTGCCCGTCATTCATCTTCAATTTGAGTGATGCGTTGCGTTCAAGGTGCAGTTTATCCATGGTTTCGGTGACATGGAATGTTTCCAGACAGTTCATCAGCTGGATCAGACGGCGGAGTTCCTGCTTTTTTTTCTCCGGTGATTTGCTTTTGTTCTTATCGCCTTTGATCAGGTGTTCCCTGTTGGCGGATAAAACGCTGCTTACCTTGGGAAAATCCAGATGCGCTGTCCAGCGCAGCGGACTGGAGGCGCCTGCAGGAGGTGTGGACAGCAGTCTGCTTTGAAGCAGATGTCCGGAGGTGCTGACGATGAGTCCGTTCGGCATGAGGAGTGTGTAAATTTTCTTGGCTTTGAGCAGCCAGTTTTCCTGCTGTTCGGGTTTCATTACTTTGAGGATGTCGATAGAAATGCCCCTGGATCCTTTTAGCTCAAAGGGATGAACGATTGATACGCCTTTGTTGTCCATTGCAACGGTCTGTATCAACCCGCTGATCAGGGTGAGTGCGGTTTGTACTTCGGTTCGCGCAACCTCAGTCGGGTTGACCTGAAGAAAAAGGGTAAAGTCGAATGTGCTTTGTCCGTCTGCAGTTCCGGGTGTGATGATAAATGAGACATTGGGGCCGAAGTTGCGAAGGATGCTTTTATCCAGCGAGTTGAATCCGGTGTAGGGAAGAATTACCTGCTTGAGCTTCTCACGGCTTTTGATCAGACTTTCCAGGTCCGGATTGCTGAGGATCTTTTTCATATCAAGATTCATGCTGACATGAAAGGCACTGTCAGCGGACAGGGCGTGGACTTCAACCGGAAGGTCTTTCATTTGAAGTGTTCGTACGATGGTCAGCCCCTTGCTGTGGTCTGCAAAGGCAATGTCTGCTTTGAAATTAATCGCGTTGTTAAAATCCAAGGTGATGTCAACGGTCTTAATGGATTCAAGGATGATCTTCATGCGCGACGCCAGGTATCGGACCACGGGATTTTTCAGTTTGCCGTTTAGAAGCATGGCAAGTGGCAGGGATGCAAAGAAATCTTGTGACAGGGAAATGTTGATATCAGAGGCTTCTTTGGAAAAGGCTTGTTTGCCTTTTTCAGGAGATGTATTCAGACGCTTCATGAGCAGGACGGTTTCGGAATCCACGGAAGCGATCAGCTTGCTGCCCGTAAAGAAGTAGTGGATGAGCAAGCCTTTACTGTTTTTGACTGTGGAGATTCCCTGTTTATCGAGTTCGGGGTTCTCTACGCGTTTCAGGACGCCCATGGTTTGATGCGCACCGATCAGTTCGGTGATTTTGGTTTTTGCGTCTGCCTGAATACCGATGACCAGGAATATGCCTTTTTGGGTCTGTGCCGCCGTTACCGGCGAAAGGGTGGATCCGAGAAGGATATTTCCCTTTGCGAGTTGAGCCAGTGGACTGGAAAGTATCTGATTGACTGTGGCAGATGCTGCCGAGGGGGGAGCACCCGGCGTATTCATTTGGATGAGCGTATCCACAATGGAATAGTCTGCGACCTGACGAATGATTTTCTTGAAGTCTTTTACATAGATGCAGGCGGTGGTTTGCCTGGGAATTCGTGGCAGTGTTTCCTGGGCTGATAGATAAGCGTTGAACGAAAAGACAACGGAGAGAATGCAAAGGGCCAGAATTTTATGAAACCGTGTCATGGCGAACTCCTTTCAAATAGTGAATAAGATTGGTTTTGAGAACATGAATATCATGCTGAATCTCACTGTTCGAGTCTTCCCTGCTGTCTGTTGTCTCGGGCAGGACCGCGTCTTGCATCATTCGGGACGTGGTTTTCAGTGAGTTGAAAAGGCCGTTGAGCCCGGCTTCGCATGTCCGGATGAATTCTTTGGTTTGACGGACTTCGGTTGCCGGATCCAGGCGGACGGGGTGGGGCGGCGTTCTCTGCTGCAGCAGTCCGGATGCCAGCAGGACCAGGCCGGCTGCGGCAAGGATCAGGGCCGCTGCTTTGAGAATCGGCAGGCGTTTTCTCGGCTGAACACCGGGAATGGAGATGTTCTCCGGTTTGCCGGAAATATAACAGCAGGTGTCGAGCATCTGATTGAGTTGTGAGATCTCATTGAATTCTGTCCTGCAGGATTCGCAGGTTTTGAGGTGTTCAATGATCTGTCTGGAATCTTCTGTTTTAAGTGTGCGGTCTGCAAAATCCTGTAAATGGTCCCGGATGTCGGTACAGTTGTTTTTCATAGGACACCTCTTCGTTTAAGAATATCACGTAAATTCAAGCGTCCGCGATGCAGTCGGGTGCGGACGGTTCCCACGGGAATATCGAGAATGGAAGCGATTTGTTCATACGAGTTTTCTCCTCCGTGGAACAGCATGATGACCTCTCTTTCCTCCTGCTTCAGTTGTTCCAGGCCGGCTTCCAGTTCGGTTTTGATTTCGCCGCTCTTGTCGGATTTGTCCGGAATTTCACAGCTTTCCAGCTGAATGCATGGTCTTTTATTCCGGTTCTTTCCGGCAACATTGATTGCCGTGTTTCTGGCAATGCTGTACAGCCAGGGTGTAAAATGCCGCTTGCAGTCAAAAACGTTCCGATTTCTGAATACCCGGAGAAAGACTTCCTGTTCGATGTCTTCTGTGTCGTTTCCCGGGGCCAGAGCCCTGGCAATTCGCCGGACCGAAGCACTGAAAAGACGTACGATGGTGGAAAACGCGGCGGTGTTTCCGTTGACAACTTCCTGCATTGCTGATTTGGCCTGGGTTTCTCGTTTTTCATTCATTTCATCTACCTGTCAATACAAAGGAAATGCAGGGAAGTTTCAAAAAAATAAAAAATTATAAAGGGGTTTTCAGTGAGGCGGTTATCGCCTTTTTTTCCGTCCAAGGAATCCCAGAATACGTCCGAAAAATTCTTTCTTTCGCGGGGGAGGAGGGATTACCTTGTCCGTCTCGGGTATGTCTGGTTTGTGTTTTGATGCATGCTGATCCGGTTCGGATTTCATTGTTTTCAGCGGATTGGGGAAAATTCCGGATTCAACGTCTGCGAGGCGCAGGGACATTCGTGCGGTTTCCAGGGAGTCATAGATGTGTACATAGGTGGTGAGTCCCAGCTGCTGCATGATACGGAAGCAGCTCTTATGCTCGGTCCAAACGCTGAAGGCGCAGCCGTTTTGTTTGGCTTTCTGGTTCAGGTGTACAATGGTACCCACGAATTGAGACGAGACCCAGTCGGTGCGGACCATCAGGCAGATGCGTTCTGCGGCTGGCGATGCGTATTTTTCCACCCATTTTTTGAAGGATTCGGTCAGTGCAAAATCGCATTTGCCGCGGATTTCCACGTTGGTTATGTTGTCGGAGACGCTGACAAAGACGCCGCTGCCTTTGCTTTTACGGTACAGGACTGCTTTGACATGATTTCCCTTGGGAGAATACGTCAGGTCGTCGGCGATCCGCGTTACCTGGATGATGCCCCGCCGCCGTTTACGCTGTACCGATTCGCTTTTGATTTCATTCAGCGTTTCCTGCGCCGGAAAACCGGAACCGGGATCTTCAACTTCCAGCTTGAAGAACACATCATTGAGTTCCATCCGCACCGTAACCACTCCCTCGGAAAGTCCTTTGCAACCGTGATCAAAGGCATTGGCAACCAGTTCTGCAAACAGGGTGTTGGCGTATCCTCTGAATTCCGGTCCCGCATTCTCTTTTTCAAGAAGGTTGTCCAGTTCACGTTCAATCACATGGGCATACTCTCTCATGTCCACGCGCAGAAATACTTCGATCGGAGATCCATCCCAGGAAGCGATCTGTTCGGACACCGGGGGCAGATCGTCCTTCAGGGATGCCGAGATGCGTGCTGACTCGCTTGAGTCGGTCAGCGCTCGGATCAGTTCGTCTGGATCCTGAAAACGGTCTTCCGGTTTTTTTGCAGTCATTTTTTTCAGAATATTCACCGTGTTGTTGCTTAATTCCGGACGTACTTTTTTGATGTTTGGCATGGGGGTGTTGACGTGCATGTTAATGACTTCAACCGCAGACTTCCCCTCAAAAGGGGGGTGGCCGGCCAGAAGTTCAAAAAATACGCATCCCAGGGAATAAATATCTGTTCGGATATCAATTGAATCCTTGGCAAGTGCCATTTCCGGAGACATATAAGACGGTGTTCCCTTAATGACGCCGATGGTGCTCAGATCGGATTTTTCGCTGGAAATGGTCTTGGCCAGCCCCATGTCAATAAGTTTGGGTGTTCCGTCAGGTTTGACAATCACATTTCGGGTACTGATGTCCCGGTGAACCATGTTGTGCTGATTGGCGTGCGAAAGCGCATGTGAGATTATTTTGACAATCCGCAATGCTTCCTGTTCGCTGAAGCGTTCCTTTCGACTCAGAAGCTGATCCAGCGTGGCACCTTCCACGTATTCCATACTCAGGAAATATTTGTCGGCTGCGCATCCAACTTCAAACGCGGTTGCCACGTTTTCGTGGTTGAGCTTGGCAGCCATTCTGGCTTCACGCTCAAAGCGCTGGACATACTCCTTGTCTTTGCACAGATCCTGGGCCAGGATTTTAAGGGCGACAATACGGTCCATGGATATCTGTCGAGCCTTGTAGGTGCTGCCCATTCCGCCTCTGCCCAGCTCTTCGATGATTTCGTAGTTGCCAAGAAGCCGTGTCATTTTTCCCTGGTTGGCCGCGGATTCGAGAAAGGATTTCTGCAGCGAAGTGATCCAGCCTTTTTCCAGAAGCCGGTCTGGAATGACAAAGGACTTGTCCGGGGACGACATCACCTCCTTGGTCATTCTGCTGGTCTGGTCTGAGGTGATGAACTCCTGTTTTTTGGCCAGTTTGAGTGCCAGCAGGTTTTTCGGATTCGGAAGATCTTTGCGATTCAGTCTGGTAATGATTTCCTGAGTCGTATCGTGGGGGAGTTTGCTCTGCAGTCTGGAATCAGTGTTGTGTACAACGCTTGAACATGCGATCCAGTTGTCGGAAGGGGGAACCCAGATCGGCGAATTCTCCTTGAGTTCACCTTTGGTAAACAACTGGTTGATTCTTTCGGAAGATACCGGGCCTTTGAAAGCGTTTCTAGTGAGATAATAAATATCCATATGGTGTTGTGTGTTCCGGAAAAAGATTCAATGCAATATATCTTATTATATCATACTTAGCGATTTGTGAAGATGTTTAATAGAAATTTATTGTCTGTACGTGCGTATGCGGTCGTCTTTACGGATGTCTTGCTTTAGGCTTTTTGCTTGACATTCAGCGCTGAATCAATAGAATGGTCCTTTCCATATCGGGGCGTGGCCCAGTTTGGTTTAGGGCGCTTGGCTGGGGGCCAAGAGGTCGCAAGTTCAAATCTTGTCGCCCCGATTTTTTTCCGCCTCAAGCGGTAAAAATAGAGCAGATGGTTTGTCGACCATCCTGGTTGAGGGGGGGGAAGGAAGTAGAAAGGAGAGAACACGCTGAAAATACGGTATCGTTACTTCAATCATTCTTATAAGCGAGGTCGATTTGGCACAGGTTAAATTAACAAATATTAAGAAAGTATACCCGGGGGGCGTTGAAGCGGTTCATACATCTAATCTGGACATTAAGAATACGGAATTCATGGTTCTCGTTGGTCCTTCCGGATGCGGAAAAT
The DNA here is from genome assembly GCA_964524955.1 of uncultured Planctomycetota bacterium. Lineage (GTDB taxonomy): Bacteria > Planctomycetota > CAZGEP01 > CAZGEP01 > CAZGEP01 > CAZGEP01. The sequence goes on from CAZGEP010000081.1 coordinate 9,320, forward strand.
CCACCACCCTGCGGATGATCGCCGGACTGGAAGAGATTACTGAGGGAACCATTGAGATCGGTGACCGCGTAGTCAACGACGTTCCGCCCAAAGACCGTAATATCGCCATGGTATTCCAGAACTACGCCCTGTACCCGCACATGAATGTTTACAAGAATATGGCCTTTGGCCTTAAGCTGAGAAAATTCCCCAAGGCGGAAATCGACAAGCGCGTCAAAGACGCAGCAAAAAGCCTGGGCATTGACAAGCTGCTGGATCGTAAACCCAAGGCCCTTTCCGGCGGTCAGCGCCAGCGTGTTGCGCTGGGGCGAGCGATCGTACGTCAGCCCGCGGCATTTCTGTTGGATGAGCCGTTGAGTAACCTGGATGCCAAGATGCGCGTGGCCATGAGAAAAGAGCTCAATCTGCTGCATTCCCGGTTGAACGCGACCATGATCTATGTGACCCATGATCAGATTGAGGCTATGACCCTTGGCCAGCGTATCTGTGTGATGAGTGAAGGATACATTGAACAGGTCGGACCGCCCCTGGAGGTCTACGATAAACCCGTCAGTGAATTTGTGGCCGGTTTTATCGGTACCCCGCCCATCAATTTTTTCAAAGGGGAAATCCAGGAAGAAGGGGATGCCGTGTATTTCTCCTCAAAGGGAATTAAACTTGCGCTGGATGCCCGGCTCAAAGAAGCGGTTAAAAAGAACACCAAAGAACGGAAGATTACCTACGGCATCCGGCCGGAAAACCTGGAAATCGTAAGCGGAGAACCGCGCGCTGAAGAGAAACACTTTACGTTTGAGACCCATGTTGAAATCGTGGAAAAACTCGGCGATGAACAATTGATTTACTGCAAGAGCGGTGATACATCCTTTATTGCCAAGGCAGACTCGCATGACACGGTTGAAATGAATCAGAGCCTCAATGTCAAGGTCAACCCGGACGTCTCTCATCTTTTTGAACCGGAAAAGGGCAAGAATATTACGGTATAAGCTTCTGATTTCGGTTGCAGCAGAATATACGTTTTAACTCAAACCTATTCGCGCAAATCCTTTTTTAAGGGTTTGCGCGGTGCTGTTTCCCAGCTTAGCGCAAAAAACAGCGTTGCATCCCCAAAAAGAAATCCGGAAAAGTAAGTGGATTGAATTTTCATCTTGTTTCGCCTGAACCATTTCTCAATTCCGATCTTTCGTTTGATGTCACCGTTTCCGATAAACCGGATCAGGGGTTCAGCTGCCTGAAGCTGATTGCAGAGAAGTTCGAAACGGTCTTTGTCCCCCATGGTTCGGCATGTAGCGATTCCAACACCGGTGGCGGTCAGGCCGATGCCCATGACCACCGGTCCGGAATCAATATCCGGGCGTACGCGTTTTCCGCCGGGCCATTCTGCAAATCCGCTGATCAGCCCCTTATCCAGCCAATGCGATGTCACGTATTTTTTATACAAGTCCGCGGCGCGTGCGGGCGCGATCTGCTGCAGCAGACAGATTCGCAAGGAAAGGTCGCATCCCCGGGGCGGGGCTGTGGAGCCGTTGGAGGTGTCATCGAAGATACTGCAGGGCAGTCCGGCCTTTTTGTCTGTACAGCGGGCATTGATCCAGTTCAGGTGTTTTTGGATCAGGGGCTGGGTGCGCCGGGTTCCGTGGATCCGGTCGTGCAGATCCAGCGACGCCAGGGCAAGGATGGTATCAAATGTCCACGAATAGTTAGGGTAGGAGTGAATCTGAGCGCCGTTTTGTTCTTGAGCGGCCTCAAAGAGAATCTCTGAAATATGATTGTGCAGTCGGTCATACCGACGGTCACTGCCAACCATGCGATAGCATCCAAGCGTGTAATTGAGCATACCCAGGTATGTGGCATGACGCTGATAAGTCTTGAGTTTCATCAAATCATTCTTCGGCGGTTTGATCATCAGGGTGGCCTGCGGGATTGCCAGATCAATCAGCTTACGCATTTGCTCCCGGGCATGAGGGGCCTGTTCGGGATCGCGGAACACGATCCCGGCCCAGGCAATGGCCGGCAGTGTGAAGGGATAGAGATTGCCTTCTGGAAATACGGAGCACTCTTTTATTACGATCTGTTTGTAGGCGCGGGGGGTTTTCAGGTATGTTTCGAATTGCCTCTGCAGTCGCTTGAGCAATGCTTCGTATTTTCGGTTTGCTTGTGTGGTTTCTATGCAATACGTCGGGCAGACAAACAGGATGAACGCAGCAATCGAAAGACTGAACACAACAGTGAATTGTTTCATTGGGTTTCCTTTCCGCGAGGAATTATATCCGATCTGTCCTGCAAGTCAAGACAGGACGTTTTATACACCAGCCGGAACCACGGACCGGTCCTGTCCGGAAATAACCGACGTTGGATCCGGAGCATTGGCCAGCCGTTTACGAAATCGCAGGTGTCTGCAGTGAGACAAGCGAACCAGAGGACGCCAGACTGCAGCCGTCAGCTGATGCTGAATCAGAAAATACCAGAGTATGTTGGAGCGTTTATACAGATAACTCATGGCAAGGTATGGAGGCAGCGCCCGCCAATCCGCGGGCCGGCGTTTCCAGATGGACTTATGGGAGAAGAGTTTCTGGTAGCAGGATCTGTATCCCTTGAGTAATTCATCCGGCGACATGTGCCTGGGTTGAAATACTACGTGGGTTGTGTCGTATTGGTTCCAGTCTTTATGAAGCAGCCTGCCTTGCTGCTCTATTTTTCTGAAAAACGGGGTGCCCGGATACGGAGTGAGGATGTGAAAGGTCGAGCATTCCAGCCGGTTCTCTTCAATCCAGTCCACGGTCCTGTCAAAGATATCGGCGCGGTCATGGTCAAAGCCGAATATAAAACTGCCGTTTACCTGAATGCCGTTGTCGTGGAATATCTTCACCCGTCTCGCATAATCGCTGACAAGGGGTGTTTTCTTTCCTGCGGTCGTGAGATTCAGGTCGGACAGAGACTCAAAGCCGACAAAGACACCGATGCATCCGGCCAGGGCCATATCACGTACAAGCACAGGATCGTCGGTCACGTCCAGGCTTATGGCCGTACTCCAGATCTTATCCAGCGGTCTGAGTGCGCAACAGAGCTTTCTCAGATATTCCTTGTTCGCGCCGAGATTGTTGTCAAGGAAAACCGTGTATGGACCGGGATGGGTATGCAATTTCGCGGCAACATGTTTGGGATTTTCTGCCTGGTACGGCATCTTCAACCCCCGGGTTGAGAGGTAGCAGAATCCGCAGCGGTTGTGACAGCCGCGTGTGGCAATAATGCTGGATGTTGTCAGAAACCCGCGATCCGGCAGCAGGTCCCGGCGGGGCAGGACATCATGATTGACATCCTTACGATAGCTGCCGCGATAGATCTTTTTCAATTGGTTGTTGCGGATATCGCTGAGAACAGCGGGCCATACGGAGGTGCCTTCTCCGGAAATAATCGCGTCCGCGTGCGCAAGGGCCTCTTCGGGACAGGATGTTACGTGGAGACCGCCGAGAATGATTCGAGCGCCTCGTTTTCGAAACCAGTCTGCCAGTTCATATGCTCGGTCGGCAAAGGTGAGGTGAACCGTAATGCCCACGACTTCAGGAAACCGGTCCAGTAACGGAAATCCCTGAAGCAGGTTTTCGTCATGAATTTCAACCGACCATTCATTCGGAGTGGCACCCGCGATCGTAGTCAGTGCCAGAGTCGGTGTCAGTACATGCTTGCCGAAACTCGAATACGGATGCTTGGGATAGAATGGGTTGATCAGCAGAATATTTCCATGGGATATTTCCTTTGGATAATACGTGTTGTCCAGTTGAGGAGCATTCTTCATTTTATCCGGCAACCAGGCCAATTTCATGATATCCTCCTTGCAAAGAACTTTGTATAACAAAGTTTGCGGGTAAAAAAAACGATTCGGTATATCAAACCAGTAGTATCCATATATGGCATATTGTTTTCATGGACAGTGTCTGTAAATTACCACTACGACGCAAGATTTACGTGTTCGCTGGTTTTACTTTTCCACGTCCCGCGTATCGCTTTCCCGAAGCAGGGCTGGCTTTGATTTTTTTTTCTGCCTGTTCCAGAACCGCCTGAAGCGCATCCAGGTATCCAATAAAGTTCTCCCGGCCTTTGCCGGTCAGCCCAACAGTGGTCAACGGCTTTTTGTCTTCAAAGGATTTGTGTATTTTCACAGACCCTGAAGATTCAAGCGTGCTCAGGTGACGGCTGAGATTACCGTCCGTCAGATTGCACGTTTCCTTGAGCGTATTAAACGAAAGCGGTTTATCTGTTCCGAGCAACGCTGTCATAATCGCCAGCCGGTTGGGTTCATGAAAGATACGTTCAAGACCGGAATATAGATTTTCGTTTTCCTGTGTCATAGATCCCTTCTCCATCTGTAAAGAAACTGAGTAACGGTGCGTCCGGTTTTCTGCAGAAATGAAAGACAAATCCGCCGGCCCACTCGCCCACGAAAAAGATAAATCCCATGGGCCATGGATTGGTAAAACGGATTTCAGGAATGAACAAACACGCGGTTCCGCAAACAATATAGTAAAAACCGATCAGCCAGATTGCCCTGGGAAGAACGCGCCTCGAGCTGAGGTTGGCAAGTCCGTACATGCACATCCATGTGCCGAAAAGAAGGTTGAACAATCCACTTACAATCAATGCCGCACTCAGCAGTCCGCCGACAAAGAGCGGGGGCAGTACGTCAACTGTGGGCATCAGCCGCCGAACGTCCCGCTTGACATCCGGATGAAAGAGAAACCAGTAGATAACGGCCGAGTAATTGAAAACCACAGAAAAGACCAGTACCGCACCCCATCCGGCCAGGTGGGCGCGTACTGTGCGTGGATAGAAATCAAAACTCATGATCATGGCTGCGGCCAGTGCCGCGGTTCCGGACAAAGCCCGTATGCGACCGGAATACCCGGTAAAGCGCTGCGAATCCAACACTCGCTGCTTGAGTTCTCTGACCTGGTCCAGAGCGTGATGAATGTGTCGTGCAATCATGAGTTTTCTCCTGTTACTGATAGTATATACAAAGAACTTTGCAATGTAAAGTAAAAAATAAAAAAATTCATGTTTTTATTTCAAAGGCTTCGGCGAATTCCTGGGTGATAGAGAGCTCCCGGGCCGTCTGACGATTGGTATTCAGGATCCTGTCATCAAATCCATGGCCGCGCGAATAGAGATTCCGCTGGTGCTGGGAATCGTGAATGCGAAGCAGCCTGGCTTTCCATTCTGCCTGTTCTGCATCAAAGGGCATAAACGTGTCTGTTCGCATATCAATGGTTTTGGGATCCCGGTTCAAAAAGGCTGTCACAGGTTTTCCCGGCAGATTTTTTGCCCGGCAGAAGAAGGAAAAAATCACCTGGTGGCCGGTGTTGGGATCGTTTCCATGGGGCAGAAAACAGATATCCGGATCTGTATCTTGCATGAATTCAAAAATAATATTGAAGTTTTCATCACTGTCTACAGGCTGTCCGTTTGCATTGTTCTCTACATGGAGAAAGGTCAGGCAGTCTTCGAGGAGTCCGAAAAAGCGCAGGCTCTGTCGCTGTTCCTGCTCTCGGAGTTGTGCTTTCTTTTCCGGAGTCAGGTCCGGCTGATACGAATTTTCAATTCCACTCCCGGTGTAGAGCACACCCAGTTTCAGCTCATGCCCGTTCTGGAAGAAATACGTCATTGTCACACCGATAGAATCAAAATCATCCGGAAGCGGGGCAAGCACAAGCAGTCGAAGCTGAGCCGGCAAATCAAGCTCAGCGATCGGGCAGGGGAGTCTGGCAGTGTCAACGCTGATCATTTGAATCTTCCTTTTCCTTAGGAGGATCAGAGGAAGCCGTACCAGGCGCAATATTGGCTCCCGTGCCCGGTTTGTCCAGCCCCAGATCCCGTAGAATCGCTTCAAGTTTTTCCTCCTCCAGGCTTGGATCGTTCTTTGTGCGCAGATACCGGTCCATAATCAGCAGTAGAAAAATAATAACTGCACAAGGAGCTGCAATATATAAAACCAGTCGCAGGGATAGGGCCGAAAGAGTATCGAGAATCAAGTGGAAAATGTTGTCCGGACCGTAGATGCTGATCAACAGGTTTGCCACAGACACCAGCAGAAGCAGAACGACCAGGATCTGTGTAAAAAGAATACGCGATTTCAGCTCTTCCAGTCGCTCCTCAGTCTTAAACTTTTCGTTCAGATCGTCATTTGGCAAAGCGGCCTCACTTACGATTGCGTTTTAATAAAACCATAATATTGGTAAAGTATACAGTCAGATTTTGACTGAGTCAAGATCTTCTTCTGATTTTAACAGTCAATAACGGTAACGATAAGACAGACCACTACGACCCATTTTTGTCTTCCGTGGACAACAAATGCTGTCAGATCTGATCTGTTCACTCTTTTGAAGGCAATTTGTCCAGAAATGATCGGATTTGGATCGCAAGTTTTCTGAGTGCGGATTTGCAGGATTCGTGTCTGGCGCGCATGATGAAATCATATGCATTGGTGTCTGTTTTGGTTTCAATGTTATCCTGTGCGGTTTTTTACTCATCCACAGTTGTATCGTATTGCACGCCTTCGGGGACCGGGACTGGTTGCTTTACGCTGACTCCGTAATTGCCTGAGGTTTTGTTGAGGCTGTCTACGGCTACGAATGCTGTGTGCCCGCACAGAACGCTGTGTCGGAGTGAAACACCGATCAGAGCCCGTTTAATTCGTTTGGACGGATCAAAGGCATATTCATCCGAAAGGTCTGCGATCTTCCACCGCGCCCAGATCAAGCCGAGTGCTTTGTGTGTGCTGGACGGATTGTCCAGGTCCGCGTTCACGGCAAAGCTCTGTTTGCCGCGACCGGTCCGGCCGGTAATCCGGATTGCAGTATGTCCTCTGCCGCTGAAATGTCCGGTTATCATTACAGGCCTGCCCACGAACAGGTCCGGAATTTCTCTGGGATAGACATCGCTTACCTTCATGGTTCTCCAGTCAATCCGGATGTCGGTCAGAGAGGGATACGCAGCTTGTTCGTAGAATCGGTCAACGGCCCGGGCAGTGCCTTCGCCCAGCCCCACATACGCGACTGCGCCCTTACCGATCCGGGCCATGCCTTCGAGCAGATAGCGGTTGACAGATTTGCCCACCCCAAAGCTGAAAATCCGGGCATGACCGAGTTTGCTGCGAATGGCTTTGAAAATCTCAGCTTCATTGCCGATGTATCCGTCGGTCATAAAGGTTACAATGCGGAGTCGCTCCGGGTCATGGTGAAAGTCCAGGGCTTTTTTTATCCCGTTGATCATCATGGTACCGCCGTGTCCGCCCAGCTGTTTGACGTATCGCAGGGCCTTGTCAATGTTCTTACGCGTTGCCTGAACCGGATTCGGACCGAAGGCGGATGCCCGGTCTGAGAACCGGATGATTTGGAATGTGTCTGCGGGTGAGAGTTTTCGCAAACAGCGGCGTACAGTATCTTTTGCCTTGGAAATCGGCCATCCTGACATGCTTCCCGAGCAGTCGATTACAAAGATCATTTCCCGGGCCATGCGGGGGAGGTTTTTGAGGGATTTCGGAGGCTGGAGGATCAGGGAAAAGGTGTTCTCATCTTTACCCCGGTGGGTCAGAAGTGCAGCCTGTGTTTCATTGCCAACGGGTTTGTACCGGAGCACAAAATCCTTGTTCGGTACTTTGTCATTGGGGGAAAGCGACGCATGCACGCAGGACCGGCTCTTTCGGGTGGTTGTAATGCTGTGCGTGGTGCTGTAGACCTTTTCAATGTCTACTCCTCCGTGAATCGTTACATGGATATCGATGTCATGCCCGCTGCTGTTGCCCGGTTTGAGATACTCCACATGGGTCTGTTGTCCGGATTTGCCGGATTTGCCGCGGCCAACAGCACCGATGCCCTCTGTAGTGCCCGGCGGATTAAACCGGGGACCGACCACTGTGGGAAAGACAAATTCGTATTCATTATTTTTGTAGGTAAGGGGATTGAAAAAACGGATTTCAATGTCGATTTTTCTGCCCGGCTCAATGTTTGCCACTTTCTGGGTAAAGATATTCGGGCGCTGTTGAGTCAGCAGGGACGCGGTGTGTCCCTGTCGTTTGGCTGCCTGGTATATCTTCCTGGCCTCCTCCTTTTCCCGGATAATGCCCCGGATGTGGCGTTTGCCAATGGTCATGACAAAGTCAGTGACTGCAGCACTCTGGGGCAGGGGAAAGACATACACAGCCTCGATCTTGGTGTCATAGGGATTGTGATACTTCTGCGTTACATCCACAGTGGCAATGCGTGCGGAAATGGTTGCCCGCACATCCGTATGCATGAGAGGAAGCGGGATTTCTTTTTCCTTTACCACAGCCTTGAGGCCGATGTCGGTTTCCGGTGCTTCAGTTTCATAGGTGTTGTCCGGAAGTTTTTCAATAATCCAGAGCTCTTCGGTCATGCCGGTGCTTTCCCAGGGTTGAGTAGTGCGGAATTTATATGACGAAATACGGGATTGGGGTCTGTTTGCAGTGCAGCTCACTGCCAGAAACACAACACTCATGATCAGGGTTACTGCAATGGACATATGTATGAGTTTCTTCATTCTTTCTCCTTTTTCTGGGTGGCGGGTTGGGCGGTCGTAACCGTGATCTTTATTCTTTTGCCGCTGCTGTTGACAGCCGTTACTGGGGTAATGGTAAAGTCCGGGTTTTTATCTGAAGCAATCATCAGGTGCAGACGGGCAACCCGGGTCTTGCCGGTCGTGGATTTGGCGGTTGCATCCGCAATCGCGGCCAGAATGATTCTGCCGCCGGACAGGCCCCTGCGATCGTAATAGGGAGCTTTGGCAAAGGCCTTGTTTTCGCCTCTTTCAATACCTGTGATTTTGATATGTTCCCTGCTGTATTTGATTTCAATCTGATACGCACCGAGCATTTCCGTACCTGAATCAATGGTTATGTCCAGTGCACGAAAAACCGAGTCTTGTTCCTCAGCGCGTACAGCTGTGATAGACAGGATGATGAGCAGGAGCATGAATTTACGCATTTTCTTTTTCCTGTGTGAGTTGAACTGCCTGTTCTGCCACAACATCCACATCACGAAAGTCCACGCGGCCGTCCTGGTTAAAATCCCAGGTCTCAGGCAGGGAATCAGTCGACCGGATCCTGCGGTTCATTGTAAAGGCGTCTGCGATATCCACGCGGCCGTTGCCGTCAATATCATGCGGGGAAAGCGAGGATGGCTTTTTCGGTCCGGTAAACCGGCTGAAATAAACAGCCAGACCCAGGGCCAAAACCAGCGCAGCGGCTGCCGCGATTCGACCGAACCGTAGGATAACCGGCCTGCGCTGCTCTCTGCGGACGCGTTCGGCCTGTTCCCGGATCAATGACTGCATTGCCTGATCCGCGTGATCCGGAACAGCAGCCTTGTTGTCAAACGTCTGGCGGATGGATACTCTTATCGTTTTGAGTTCAGCAAGCGTTTCTCGGCAGGCTGCGCAGGACTCCAGATGCTGGCGGGTGGATTCTTTGGTCTCATCTGTGAGCAGGGCTTCAAGCTCTGCCAGGTCAGGATGGAAATCAGGGGACTTCATGGTTTTCTGTTCCTCTGAAGTTTATTTGTTTTTCTTCTCCTCTTTTATCTCAAAAAAGACTTTATACGGCATTGCCACTTCGATTTCATTGAGCGCCTGTTTATAACTGCGCAATGTATCATACTGAATCCGGCTGATCAGCTGATCTGTGCTGACTTTGTTTGCCCGTGCAAAGGCTTCTTTGCGCTGATTCACTTCCTGGTTTACTATTTCCAGCAGCTTCTTTTGTATCGGTTCAATGCTTTTTACCGCGTACAATACCTGGCCGGAATTGATTTTCTTTTTATACTTATGGTCTTTTCGGATTTCCGTGATCTTGTCCAGCACTTCGGCTACAAGCTGCGCGTTATTCCAGAACCGCTCTTCTCCCTTTGTGTCCAGCTTTACCACCACTCGGAACACCATGTTGATCTCCTCACGCTCACTTCGAAAAATACCGCCCATTGACTTTTCTGGATTGTAGTTATAGGTTTCAAGGCGAACCCTTTCCCTGTCAATATCATTGAACGCTTTTTCCAGATGATCCCGTGCTTCCAGTGCTTCTTTCAGCAGCTTTGTATGACCCTTCCCCTCGTCATTATAGCTGAGATAAAAGCGGCATTCTTCGGGCCGAATCTTAAGCTTAACCTGATGCACAACATTACTGCTGTACTCTGATTTATAGCTCCTGAAATTGCGGCTGAATTTAGACATGGATTTTAATTTAGAGTAACCTGTTTCAGTATAACCGCTGAATCTACCGAATTCATAGGATTCCCCGGCGTACACGATGCGTAATGAAAAGAAGACACTGATTATAATGAAAAAACTGCGCTTCATGCGGAACTCCTTTGCTAAATGATAGTGCTGGTAAACGATTCCGTTTGCAACGGTAAATGTACCATTTACAATGTTAAGTGCAGAAACCGTCAAAAGGTTTAGAAAAAAGCCTCGTTACCAAAATTTGTGGGTAGATTTGGGTTCAGGAAGTGAGCCCATCGCATGAAATAA
>CAZGEP010000082.1:0-3974 GCA_964524955.1 uncultured Planctomycetota bacterium
TTTTTGAAATTTCTCGTGCACATCTTTCGGAACAATGGAACCCTCCAGGTGTTCGTGAACCAGCGGACTCACTCCGTGTTCCCTGGAACAGGCAAGCAGGTCGGGCCAGGAAATCACACGTTCCGGGTAGGGACTGGTGGAGCTCATCCGGTCGATAATCCATTTTTCTTCTTCAGACCATGCCATTGTCTATCCATATAAAGGTAACGCTGTCACAAATAACCCGCAACATCACGGAAGCAAAGTGTGTCCGGATGAAATCCAAGCCGTCGGCAGGCTGTACTGCAAACCATGTCATGCATTTCAGTGATCAGCGTCTGAAGGTCAATCAGCCGGGTAAACGCATCAGGCACATTTATCAAACCGCTCAATCGCTCACGAACACTCAACTCCTCTACAACCGATTTCGGACTTCGGGCAAGGATAAATCCGGCGGAAAGAGGCAGCGATTCTTCCAGTCCCCTGTATTTTCCGGACCAGTCCGGCGCACCAAGTGAATGCCATGTTCCATTGGTATTTCCCAGAAGAACCATATCATCCAGGACCGGCTCGACATCCTGTCGGATGGCTTTGAGGACCGTACTCTTTCCTGCGCCGGATGGGCCGGAAAAAAAGACAATGCTGCTATTTACACGGCAGGCGGATGCGTGCAGGACCAGGACGTTTCTGCGAAGCGAAAGAATCAGAACCAGATTGCGAAAAAGCGTAACAAGCATTCGGTGTGCGTGGGGTTCTGCGATCCATACCCGGCACTTTCGGCGGTCAAGATCAACGTCCATTTTAAGATCGTGGATCTCAACCCGATATGAATTCTGGTCATAAATCTCAACTCCCCGGTCTGCAGTCTGTTGAGCAAGTTCATCCAGACAGACCGTGAAGTCCGCCTCTGATTGATCGTGTTGAAACGCCCTGAAAAGATCGGCTGCAGCGCTGAGGATCGAATCGCTGCCGTGAATGCGAAAAACAAGTTCAGCTATTTTCAGGTCCATTGATATGCTTTACAAAACAGTTACGGACAAGATACTTACCCATGGAAAACATTGCGATTACCCGATTCACTGTGCGACCGTCCAGCCGCTTTCGTTTCCCCCCTCTTTCAAGAAAAACAGCCCGCGCCTTGATGTGCTCTCTTTTGAAAAACCCATCCGGTTGAATCATCCGGTCTCCCTTGATCAGATATTGATCTCCGCGCTGCCGGATAATCCGGTGAAGCATTGGAAAGCCGCCGCTCAAAGGTGCCACCAGTACTACATCCCCGATGTTCAGACGGCTGTCCCGGGCTGAAATCAGCGTCACCCGGTCACCGTGCCGGATAAACGGGGTCATGCTCAACCCGGCCACAGACATCACGCATCGGCCGTTTTCCTGTACCAATTCTGCGGCAAGGCTTGCTGCCTGGAGTTGAATAGTCATTTCAGACATTCGGATTCCTGTTCTATATGCAGATCATGAAAAGAGCTGAACACAAAACGGCGGAGAGGTCCTGCACGCGCTTCCGCCGCTGTGGCCGGAATCGCAGAGACCGGCAACCGCCTGGAGATTTTCCCGGGAAAGGATCTCCGGTCGGGCATACGGCATGTTCACTACACGCTGTTTTATGCCTTCACCACCAGTAACCGGGGCAGTATGGCCCGGACGAATGATTCCCTCTGTATGTGCAATCCGGAGAAATTCGGTTGTATCCGCTTCCGTCCGCTCCGGATCGCAGTCAAACGTATCGGCCATCTGAAGGGCCATTTCCCGTACGCTCGAAACCGTGTTCAGATTCTCAAGAATATATCCCGCAGTCATATTTAGCGTAAGAAACACCCCTTGTCCGGAATGAATGACAATATATTCGTCATCGATCTGTCGAAATGCAATGTTTTCATCCAGCATCCAGTCCATGAAAAATTCTCCTTATCCCTCGTGATACTCCGAAACCGTATCACGGGAGATTAGATTGTTTCGAATGGTTTTGCGTATATACACATACACAATAATACTCAACCCAGCCAGAACAGCCAGCATGGGAATGGCCAGCAGATGATTGGCTCCGTGCCGTCCGCTTCCGGAAAGACCACGAGTCTGTCTGCTGCCCTGCTGGCGCCTCAGCTGATACTCCTCGGGACGGTACCTGCTGCCCGCAGTATGCCCGCTGGTGCTGTGCTCACTCAGGAGCCAGTCTTCTCGAAGCTGTTTGATTCGTGCACGCTCACGGCTGTCCAGCACACCGCCGTTAATCACCTTACGCAGAATCCTGCCATTGGCCGGCCCCCACTCCCGGTACAGGGAACGCGCGTGATCCTGTTCCGTTTCGGTCAATTCCTCTCCGCGGGAAATTTTGTCCAGCACATCCGCGTCATCCGCTGCAGGCAAACCATTTACCAGCAACATAAGAAAGACAAGGCAAAGAACACTTCGGGTCATCATGAGTCAAACACTCCTATAAAACAACCTCCACCGCCCGGAATAACCCCGTCATTGATATCATCGTTCTTACCGGTGCTGTCTCCGCTGTCATCCGTACTGTTGTCCGTTCCACTGCCTGTCCCATCATTCCCGCCGCTGTCATCCGCATCATCAACAGCCTTCTTCAGCAGAACCCGCCACTGCGAAAAGTGAGAAATCCGGGTAACCAGTGTGTTGTTTTCCAGGCGAAGCGGTGTTCCGGCTGTTTCCCATGCAGTTCCGTTGTGGTACTGGACTGCAAACTTCTGCACATCTGTTTCCGTTACACCCAGGGGCAGTGGAAAGGGAAAGTCAACCGTTTGACCGGAAGCAACTCCGGCAATACTGTTATTCTCAAAAAACTGAACCAGCCCACCCAGCACCTCATAATCGGCCATATCTTCCAGGTCCTGGCTGAGCAGGTCTGCATCCGGATCAATCCATATCATCGGAATAATGTCTCCGGAAAGTGTTCCCTCCACAAACGTAAACGCAACAGCAGTCAGGTGCTCATATCCGCTGTACGCACTCAAATCATATATAATGTTTCCGATCCCGTCCGTAATCACGTTCTCAAGCATCGGACTTCCATCCACACCCGCCACATCCGGCGTGCTGTCTGAATCCAGGGGATCCGTGCCTAACGCGGTCTCAACCGCATTGGCAACCCCGTCTCCGTCTGAATCGACCTTCGGACCATCGGCTTTCGCGGATAAAGTCTCGGAAACCAGTCCTTCCAGTCCGGCCGTATTCACAGCAGAAACGCTGTAAAAATAAACCACTGATGCCTGACCACTGGTATCCGTGTATTGGGCTTCGGTGATCACTTCGGTATTTGCCAGGTTCACAGGACCGCCGTCAACGGTTCCCCGGTAGAGATTGTAGCCAGCTGCCCCTGAGACCGCATCCCAGGAAAGCGTTACCTGCCCGACACCATCCGATGCTGTCAGGTTCTCAACCATCGGCGGTACCGGAATCTTGAGACGAAGCGCCGGATCGCCGTGCAGGTTGTGTACGGCAATGGCTTTTTCCGGATCGCCTCCCTGTGCCAGTGCTTCCAGACGGGCTGCGAGAATCGCCTTGCCCAGTATCCGTTCATTCTGTTTAAAGACCGCATCATAAAAAGCATCATTGAGATTGGTTTTCCCGTAGGAACTGGCCTGGGCCGCTGGTGACCAGACAGCAACTGCACAGCCGGGACTTCTGAACAGGACTTCTGCCAGACTCACAAAGCTGTCATCTGTGTTCAGGAAATACCCGTCCACACAATTCATGCTGACCACAACCGGGAGTCCGGAAGGAGCAGAGAGCGTTTCTGCGTCCTCATTCTCCAAAACCTTTTCCGCAGCCCAGTATTGAAGCGCACCGTGTCCGATGTAATTGACAAAGAGAGCACCCGCACCCCATCCGTCCAGAAGCGCTGTATTTGCATCCGCGGGATTGACAAAGCGACTGAGGAAAACCTCTTGCGGCTGAAAGGCCGTGAGCAGTTTCTGCTCGATCCGCCAGTTGTCGTGTTCGAATTTTTCTGAATCATTGTCGGC
>CAZGEP010000082.1:3984-19807 GCA_964524955.1 uncultured Planctomycetota bacterium
GGCTACAAAGACCAGGCTTCGCTCCCAGGTGTATTCCAGCCCGGACGTTTCATAGGCAATAATCTTGTTTATCGCCTGTTCCAGTTCGGCTTCTGTATTGACCGTGAGTCTACCCAATGATGCATCCGGCAGGCAATCATCCCCGCTGATCAGCGTGTAATACATATCATCCGCGGATTCTCCGAATACCGGTGTCCATGTCAGGTGCGTCGGAACATTCACCGCCTTTCCGGTTCCAAGATTATCCCGGCAGTCCCGGTGGGTATCCCCGACCAGCAGAATATACTCTGGGTCTGTATCCCAGTTTGCAGATGCATATCTGAGAAACTCCTGAATTGATTCCGGCGACCGGATGCCGTAACCGAATTCATCGTAGATGCTCTCAACCGTGACCACACGTACGGTATGACCCTGCGCAGCCCGGTAATCGACCAGGGTCTGTAGTCCGGTTGTAAATGACTCGGGCGTAATGACCACATAGTCTCCACTACCCGAAGACCGGAGGCCGACACTCTCGAAAGCGCTTATCCCTACGGGTTCAACTGGAACCGGTGCCTGATACGTCCGTTCGTATTCGATCTCCGCGAAGTCCAGAATAAACCACTCGTACGTTGTGTCGCCTTCCAGGAGCGGAGTGATCACCACGGTATTGGCTCCCTCGACCAACAGCGCGGGATCAATCTCCGCCTCATAAAGATGTTCGCCTGTACCGCTCCAGGTGCTGTCAATCACCTGCGTGCCGTTGAGGGTAATAATCACGTGATGGTCCATGTCAAAGGCAGACCACGCGTTCACCCGAAGGACCGGCGCTTCACTCTGGACAGCAACATCTGTCAGCGTGATTTCAATATCCGGAATACCATCGGCCACATATGTCTGGATATACACACTGGACAGCCAGTGGTCAGAGTCATCCGAAAGTCCGGGAATCGATCCCCAGTATTCGGTGTCGTCTCCAACTCTGACCGTTGCCCGTTCGGTAGCCGGTGCAGCTCCAGAGCTTTCCCTCAATCCTGTACTGTCTCCGTCCAGAACCAGCCAGTACACATTCTGCTTTGTATATTTGCTGTCCGATCCCTGTCCGTTAAATGCGATTGTATTGATGCTGCCGTCACCCGCGGTCTCCACTGACAGAGCAACCTCATTTCCGCCAAAGAACAAATGAATCTTCTCCGCTTCCACGCTGTCCAGCGAGATACTGTTTGTCTGGAAATACGCTGCATCCATCCGGTATCGACCATCCGCATTCACCCGGATTTTGTATACCTTCTGATTGTCCATATACGCAGGGGCATCCAATCCCGAAGGCAGTGCCTTGATTCCGGCCTTTGACAACAATACAGGGGCATCCGTCTTCGGAATCCAGCTGACCTTTACTCGAAGAGTCTCAATCAGATTCAATCTCGCCTGGACCGGATTGTACTGAACCGGACAGAGGATGAGCAGAAAAACACTCTGTCTGCCTGATTTTCCAACACCGCCCACCTGAAACAAACGACCCGGATAAAATCCATCCGTGCTGTAGGCGGCCTGGCTGAGCATAAATTCCTCTCGCACATACTCTGCGCTCCCGCCCCTGGAAACCGTCAGTTTAGGTGCTGGATAAACGGGCAGCGTCTCCATACTCTGTGTCGACGTCTCAACCACTTCCACGACTGGAATCATTCCCTCAGGAATCTCAATAAATATGCCCTTGGTCGGAAGCTCCGGATACCCGGCACGGGATGTCCTGCCATGCACCATTCCCGGCAGTCCGAGGCGCACATAGGTTACGCCTTCTACAGTCTTTTCCGTACGCTCAAGACAGGGAGTAGTCAATTCAACAAAAACATGGTCGCTGGTCCGGTTAACCTTACGCAGCACGCATCCCGTGTCCACGGATCGGTCCGGAACCTGATTGCTCCCCTCCCGCAGAAGACTAACCTCGTCCGTGTCCGGGATCCCATCCAGATCGGTGTCCGGTTCGTTCGGATTCATCCCGTATGTATATTCCAGGTTGTCTGCCAGACCATCCGAATCTGTATCCGTTCCCGAATTGCTCACCAGGCAGTCCAGTCCGTTATCCCTTTCCCACGAATCCGGCAGTCCGTCACTATCCCAGTCTGTTTCTACGGGTCCGTGAAAGGTCCGCGTCCGGTTGAAATCAATATCCTCCAGGCGGTAGAAATAGGTTGTACCTCTCTTTACATCCGTATCTGCAAAAACATACTTCCGACCCTTAACCGAATTACCCAGACCCGGAATCAGCACGGTATTGATCTGTGTATACGGACCGCTGTAATTTTCAGACCGATAGAGATGAAAGCCTGCATTGCAGATTTCATTCGCAGTCTCCCATTCGATCGCTATGGTCTCGCCGTCACCGGTTGCAGACAGAAAAACGATATCCACAGCCGTCGGATTGATATTCCAGGAAAGTTTGTCATTCGGATCCGTCTCTTTGTCTACACCGCTGCCATCCCCCAGGGTTCCAAAGTCCCCGTCCGAACCGGCCTGAATGGTTCCGTCCGGTGTATTGGCGCCGGCCTTTACATTTACGGACGCAGAAGAAATGGTTGCATTAAAATCAATTTCTCCAATCAAACCCGCTGTTGCATAGAAATCCCCTGAACCGGAATCCAACGCGGAAAGATCGAGCATCACACCGGAGGGGTCACCGTTGTCAAAGGAACCTTCAACAGAGGCACCAAAGGTGGTTCCGGATTGAATGACCAGACCGGACGAATTGGTATATTCGATCAGAAAACCACCACCAAAATTCACCGTCGAACCACTCTGAAGCGTGATCCCGTATCGTAAACTTCCACTTTTGGTCAGAGCTCCGCCGCTCATCCGAAAGGTGCTTCCGCTGCCAAACGTCAGGGTTCCGCTGTTTGCCACGGCCACGGTTCCCCCGTTTATATAGAGCTCAGAGCCGTTGCCGAATGTTGTGTTCGAAGGAACGGTCAGGGTTCCGCCGGATGCTACGGTAATGTCCGCACCCGCATTCACAGTCAGGGACTTGGCTGTGGCCGCTGAACTGATCGACGGCATGGGTGAGGGCGATACATCCGCGATGACCGCATCAATCGTGTCTCCGGGAATGGTATCATCCGTCCAGTTGGAAGGTGTGTTCCAGTCCGCCGACACATCTCCCTGCCAGGTCACGGACGTGATGGAGGTCACGGTCTTGAGCCCGCCGTTTACCGTATTCTCATTAAGGTCTACAGTGAATCCCGTGGGATTGCTGTCTACGGTGATATTGCTTGAACCGGAATTAAAGCTGGCACGAAATGAATCACCGTCTGAGGCTGTACCGACAAAATCATAGACCACAATCCATTTCTCAGAGCTGTCTGCGGACAGCGTACGCAGCGGAGAACCACTGAATGTAACAGTTCCATTGTCCGCACTGAACTCCGAAGCACTTCCCAGCTGGACCGTATCCGTGCCTGCATCATAGGCACCGTTGTTATTCGCATCAACATAGAGTTTCACACCATTGGGATTGCTGACCTCTGTTGAGTCATCTCCGGAACCGCTGGCATTGAACGTTATGGAGTCCACATCCACAGCACCCGCGCTTCCGGTTGAGATATTCAGCTGAACCATAGCAACGCCTGCAGCGTCATTGAGCACATTGCCGGCAGAAGAATTCTGAGAGCCGGTCTGAATAGTAAGCACACGGTTGGGTGTAATCGTTTTGACACCGCCGTTTACCGGTGTTCCTGCGGGCACAATGGTTTCCAGAGATACAACCCCGGATGCAGTAATATCTGTTGCATTCACCACCTTGGCTTGAAAGGTCTCGCCTGCTGACGCGCTTCCGTTCAGGTCATAAGTCAGTATCCAGTTCTCGGACGATTCGGCACTGATGGTCTCTGTAAGCGAAGAAAAAGTTACGGTTCCATTGTCCTCATTCCAGGATCCGCCGGACTGGATCAGGGTATCTCCGGCATCCCATACTCCGAACACACTGCCGTTATCCTGGTATAGATCCACGGTTGCACTGGCAACATCCGCCTGATCATCTCCCGTTCCAGCCGCAGTAAACGTAATCGCAGTAATGTCAACATCCTCGTTCTCATTGGCGCTGAGCGTCATCTGTACCATACAGAGGTCAGACTCATTGTTGCTGATGCTTCCGCTTTCCGGATTGGATGGGCCGGCGGATACGGTCAGGGAGCCGGAAAGCAGAACCGTCATTTCATTTCCAGTAAACGGAAAGGAACCGGACGGTGTAATGGGAAGTTCCGACGTACCGCCGATTGCAGTCACATTGGAAGCAGAGACCAGTTTGCCGATAAAGGTTTCATTGTGTCCTGCACTGGGGCTCGCAGCATCCAGGTCATAGACCAGCAGCCAGTTCTCGGTGCTGTCTGCGAGTATCACTTCGGTAAGCCCGGAAAAAATAACCGTACCATTGTCTGCGGAGTACGTACCACTCCCGATCAACGGATCACCGTCATAGACCCCGTTGCTGTTTGTGTCGTTGTACAGGAAGACACTTCCGGAAGTGCTGTCCTCAAGATCACCGCCGTCAGTGTCGGAGCGGTCGTCTGCGGTTCCGGCGGCGGTAAAGGTAACAGCGGATATTTCAATATTCTCACCCGAGCTGGCAGTGAGCGATATCTGAAGCATCTCCACATCCTGCGAGTCATTGCCGATCGAGGCTGGGGCTGGATTATTGAGACCGGTCGCAATCGTAAGGGTTCCCAGGTCTGATACGGTCAGTACATTTCCGTTTGCAGGAAAAGAACCATTCACATTCCCTGTGGAGAGTGTCACATCGGTGGAGGCGTTTACACCGGCCCGGAAGGTCTCATTACCCGATGCGCCTCCGGAAAGGTCGCAAACCAGTAACCAGTTTCGAGACGTGGAAGCGGTAATGGTCCGGGAAAATCCGCTGAACGTGACCGTTCCGTTATCTGCACTCCAGGATCCGCTGCCAGCGATAAGAATATCCCCGCCATCCAGAACTCCTGAAGTACTGCCTTGGTCGCTGTAGAGCTCCAAAGAACCGGAACCCACATCTGTGGATTCGTCTGCAGAAGTTGATGGTGCTGTGAATTGAATCGAGGTAACGGTACAGTCCGCAGCGCTGGAAGCAGCCAGGGTAACCTGGAGCAGTTCCACATTGGTTTCGTCATTTCCAACATTACCGGCAGGGGGCGTATTCGTTCCCACGCTTACAGTCAAAG
The DNA here is from genome assembly GCA_964524955.1 of uncultured Planctomycetota bacterium. Classification (GTDB taxonomy): domain Bacteria; phylum Planctomycetota; class CAZGEP01; order CAZGEP01; family CAZGEP01; genus CAZGEP01. Next base: position 9,165 of record CAZGEP010000082.1, read on the forward strand.
ACGGGGTTGCGGAAATGGAAATCGTATTTCCCTGCACAGGAAAAGATCCGGACGGTGCATTGGGTGTGCCCGAGAGCGTGAGGTCACCAGATGCATTCACTGTAAAACGAAAGGTGTCCGGGCTGGTTGCGGATGAAGAGAAATCTACCACAAGCAGCCAGTCTTCCGCCGTATTGCGGGTAATCACCTCTGACAGACCGGAAAAGGTAATCGTGGCCCCCGATCCAAGGGTTCCGGAACCGCCGATCTGCGGATCACCATCCAGGATACCGTTATGGTTTGTATCATTGTACAGGCGCGCTGCGGTCAGCTCTGCAGACATATTTCCGCTGTTCGAACCCGCGTCTGTAAACGCAATCTGCCAGATCGAGATATCTTCAATATCATCTGCTGAGAGATGTACCTGAAAGACCGCAACATTGTCCGCGTCCGAAGCTTCATTGGAAGCCGGTGGCGTACCAGCACCCGCAGATACGCTCAGGGTTCCCTCCTGCGTGATGGTCTTGATACCGCCGTCAGCCGCGCTGCCTCCCACAGTGATGGGATTTTCAGTGACATTGCCCGCTGCAGTAATCCCGGTGGGTGATACCCGAACCTGATACTGTTCCGTATTGAGCGCGTTTGTATTAAAATCATACACAACCAGCCACGACTCGGAACTGGCAGCTGTGATCACCTCAGAGAGAGAACCGAATGTAACCGTCCCGTCATCTGCGCCAAACGTTCCGCCGAATGCGATGCCTGTATCAGTTCCCGGATCAAAGACGCCATTTGCATTCACATCCAGATACAGGGCAACACCTGCAATATCCGTGTCATCCCCGCCGGACTGGGCCAGTGCTTCCACCGTGATCTGGGTAACCTTGACATCTTCGTTGGGTCCGGTCTCCAGCTTGATCTGAAGCATCTCCACATCCGTGGCTGCAGACAGTTCACTCGTTGCACCCGGATTATTTGTTCCGGTAAAGAGGTTGAGGGTTCCCGTGGCTTCGATGGTCTTGGTCCCGCCGGTTACCGGTGCCCCGGAAATGGAGACAAACTGAAGACTGGTTGCCCCCACTGCATCAACGCTGGAATCACTGGACAGTTCCACTTTGAATGTAACACCATTGATCGCGGTTCCGCTGAAGTCCATAACCAGAAGCCAGGTCTCTGAGGTTGCTGCCGTCAACTGACGCAGCGGAGAACCCGAAAAAGTCACGTATCCATTGTCTGCACTCCAGGTCTGGCCGGACCCCAGGTGTGTATCCCCTGCATCCAGTGCTCCGGTAGTGGTTCCGTTATCCAGGTAGAGCTTCACGGACGCGGACGTAACATCATTTGCGTCATCTCCGGTACCGGATATATTCAGTGTGACCGCATTGATATCCACAGCCTCGGTGGCATTGGCGGATATCCTGAACTGGAGCATTTCCACATCCGAAGCACTGTTCAATTCCGAAGTATTCCCCAGCGGAGAGGTTGCATTTTCGGTTCCGACAGAGAGCGTCAGGGATCCTACACTGGAAATCGTAATCTCAGAGCTCTGCAGCGGTGTTCCTGCAGGCGTTATTGACTGACCACTTGTCACTCCGGTTGCAGTAACATCTCCTGAACCAGCAATCCTGGCCGTAAAGGTCTCTCCATAAGATGCCCCACCGTCAAAATCATATGCAAGCAGAAGGTATTTTGTACCTCCGGCAGAAATGGTTACAGAGCCGGTCAGCGTAACCGTTCCATCGTCATCGTTGTACCGGTCACTGTCAATCAGGGTATCCCCGCCGTCCACCTGTCCGTCACCGTTGGCATCCTCGTATAAAAACACTCCCGGCCTCTCCAGGTCACGCCTGTCCTGACCGGTTCCGCTTGCCGTAAAGGTAAAGGACGTCACACTCACATCTTCTACACTGGAAGCAGTCAGGGCGGCCTGAAGCACCGGCACACCCGTGGCTGAAGCTGTGTGATTGGCCGGACCCGGGGATACCGGTCCGACTGAAATCGTAAGCGACCCGGTGGTGGTGATGGTCTTGGTACCGCCGGTTACAGGCGCGCCGATGCGGTTCACAGTCTGCCCGCTCCCAAGTCCGGTTGCCGACACATCCGTATTCTCACTGAACAAAGCGATAAAGGTCTCATCCGCACTTGCACCGCCCGAAAGACTGTACACGATCAGCCAGTTCTCGCTGGACGAGGCACTGATGGTTCTGGAAAAACCGGAGAATGTCACGACACCGTTATCTGCATCATAACTCCCACCCGATCCAAGCTGCGTGTCGCCACCATCCACAGCACCGTCATTGTTGACATCAACATATAGAGAAACTCTTCCTGCGGTAATATCGTCTGTGTCATGACCGGTGCCGGACGCGGTAATGGTCAGCGCAGTCACCTGGATATCCTCGGTATCGTTGGCTGCGAGATTCAGCTGCAGCATGGCCAACCCTGAGGCGTTATTGACTTCATTGGTTGGAGCCGGATTCGCCGGGCCTGCAGTCATTGTCAACCGGCCCACATTAGTGATGGTCATGGTATTGCTCTGTACCGGCGCTCCGGCCACTGTCCCCTGTCCACTGACCGCGCCCTGCGCCGATATATTATTGTTCGCAACAACACTCACTCGAAAGGTCTCACCGTTAGAGGCCGTGCTGTTCATATCATAGACCACCAGCCAGTCCTGGCTGGTCCCTGCTGTAACCGTCCTGTTAAACCCGGAAAACACAATGGTTCCGTTATCCACATTAAAGGTCTGTGATGTCCCAATCGCTGAATCGGTTCCCGGCTCGTAAATCCCGTTTCCATTGGTATCCTCATACAAGTATGCGACCGAAATATCATAAACCTCGTGTCCGGTACCGGATGCTGTAAATGTAATCGAAGAGACAACCATATCTTCTGCTGAACTGGCTGCAAGGCTGAGCTGAAGTATTTCCAGGTCCTGACTGCTGTTGGGCACATTCGCAACTTCAGGATTCGCAGCTCCTGCAGACAGGCTCAGCGTGCCCTGCGTGGAAATGGTTTTTGTACCTCCGGTCACCGGAGCGCCAGTCGGGGTTATCGGATTACCTGTGGTCACGCCCGTTGCAGTAATATCCGTATTCTGTGCAAGCTGTGCAATAAACGTCTCGCTGTTGGATGCATCACCGTCAAAATCATAAACCAGGAGAAGGTTTTTGGTCGTATCCGCGGTGACGGTAATCGTTCCGGTAAAGGTAACGATTCCGTTATTGCTGTTGTACTGGCCGTTGTTAACCAGCACATCTCCGCCGTCGAGCAGGCCGTCATGGTTCACATCCTCATACAGAAACACACCCGATCTCTCCAGATCCCTTCTTTCATGGCCGGTACCGGATCCGGTAAATGTCAGGGCCGTAACAGTGATGTCTTCCGCACTGCTTGCCGAGCATGCCAGCTGGAGCATCGCCACATCATGCGCGTCATTGGCTTCGCTTGAGGCTCCCGGATTGTTTGCGCCGACAGACAGCGTGAGTGAGCCGGTACTCGACATAGTAACAGTGCACCCGGAAACCGGTGTACCGGTCGGTGTAATCGGATTGCTGCTGGATACACCCTCTGCAGAAACATCAGCGCCTGAAGCCAGCTGAACAGAAAAAGTTTCATTATTGGACGCGGTTCCGCCCAGGTTGTAGACCAGCAGCCAGTTCTCGGTTTCACCGGCGCTGATGGTTTCATCCAGACCGGAAAAGGTTACCGTACCGTTGTCTGTGGAATAATCCCCGCTCGAACCTATCTGCGGATCCACGGCTGCATCATACATTCCATTACCGTTGGCATCTCGAAATAGTTTCACACCGCTGTCAGCAATATCCCCCCCGGATGATCCGTCCCGGTCATCGGCTGTACCAGAGGCTGTAAACCGAATGCTGGTAATATCCACATCCTCGACTGCACCCGCAGTAAGAGCCACCTGAAGCATCTCCATGCCGGCGGCATTATTACTGTCGTTTCTGTCTTCGGGGGTCTCCTGTCCGGCGCTCAGGACAAGGCTTCCGGTAGTGGATATGGTTTTGGTGCCCCCGGCATACGGCGCCGATCCCTGGGCGGTGACTCCACCTCCCGTAGTATCTCCGGTACAGGTAATATCCGCGTTCGCGTTCAGGTTCGCGATCAACGTTTCCCCGTTGGACGCGGTTCCGTTCAGGTCATAGACCAGAAGCCATCGTTCCGTACTTCCCGCGCTCACGGTTCGGCTGAGTCCGGAAAAGGTGACGGTCCCGTTATCTGCGCTGTACGTGCCGGAACCGAGTTCAGTCTCTCCGGTCTGGTACGCACCGTCCCCATTGGCATCCACATAGAGTCTGATCTGAGAAATGTCATTCTGGTCATGTCCGGTACCGCTTCCTGTAAACGTGACTTCTGATATACTCAAGTCCTCACGCGTGGATGCGGCCAGCAGCAGCTGAAGAACGGCCATACCGTCAGCATTGTTTGGCTCAGTGGTGGCTGAAGGGTTCTTCGCACCTGTACTCATCCGCAAGCTGCCAGTTCCTCCGGACGTATGAACCGTTTTCCATCCACCGTATATGGGAAACGATCCGTTTATGGTGCCTGCGTCACTGGTGATATCTCCGGACGCATCCAGCCGGCAGCGAAAGGTTTCATCATCCGAAGCATCACCGTCAAAATCATAGACAATCAGGTAGAATTGAGTTTGTCCGGAAGGAATACTCAGCGTCAGGTCGGAAAACGTGCATTGACCGTTATTCCCGCTGTACCGGCTTGAGCTGATGACCGTATCTGCTGCCGCTTCATAGACTCCGTTTTCATCTGTATCATGAACCAGCTTAACCCCGGTTCTCCTGACCAGATCCCGCCGGTCATGTCCAGTTCCATCGGCTCGGACCCGAAGAAGATCGATCGTCACATCTCCCCCGCTTGCGGAAAGAGAAAACTGAAGCATTTCCACACCCAGCCCTTGATCACTCTCATTTGTATCCGGCGGATTCGCTGTTCCCGCAGCTACATCCAGGGTCTGTGCGAACCCCAAAACAGGCAGCATCAGAATGGATATCAGAAAAAAGATCTGCAGTGCAGATCGGAACCCGCTCGCAGTTAAATTACATATCCTGTTTTTCATAAATAAGTTACATCTCCATGGCTCTCGATTAATCCACCCTGGTTTTTCCCTGTGCTCCGCTCTCAGCCCAAGCAAAGGTTCCGGTATAGATACACTTCTCTCCCATGAAAAGCGTATAACTTTCCTATTCAAGTAATTATGCCCCATATTCTGAGCATGTCAACCCATAAAACAGAGTATGTTTTATCACAGAAAAAGCGAAAGTCCGGTCCTGTTTGCTTGGGTATTCTTATTGAAAGCATTTTCTTTTCCGTAAAATAAAAAAATGTCAAGATTTTCAAAACCGGTACAATAAGTAATGAAAGGGCAATATCTCATGGAAAAATCCTTTACGATTCTTATTCAGGAACATTATCATATGCTTTTTTGTTTTGCAATGACTTTCTGTAATGACAGTGCTCTTGCCGAAGATATTGTTCAGGAAAGCTTTCTGACTGCATACCAGCGTATCGATAATTTTGACCCGGCCAGGAATTTTGGCTCGTGGATACGCGGAACAGCACGCAAAAAAGCCATGAACGAATTCCGCAAGTCCAGACGCATAAAGCTGCTTAATATGAAGATTATCCAGAACACAATCGAGTCGAATTTTTCCGTCTCTTACGCAGAACAGGATACTTGCTGGACGGAGAAAATAAAAGTCCTTAAGCAGTGCCTGAAAAAAGCGGACGGTCTGCTTCGAAAAATTGTTGAGCTGTATTATTCAGAATCCGCCTGCGCAGACGATATTGCCAAAGAGACAGGTATGAGTGTTGATACAGTCTGGCAGCGGCTCTCCCGGGGTCGGAGAAGCCTAAAATCCTGCATTGAAAAGCATCTGGCTCTGCCGGGAGGTGGATCATGAAAAAGGAAATCCGCAAGGACATCGCCGGACTGCTTACCGATTCGATTACGGAAGAAGAACAAAAGCGGCTTGCAAAAGAACTCAAAAAATCCACGGCTCTGCAGGTGGCTGGGTTGAACAATCGATCGGCGATGTCGTCGCTGGCGGCCGGGACAAGGCCCGAAGCCTGCTGTCTCGTTACTGTACGTGTGCCGCGATCGAAGACACCGGCCTATGGACAAACAGAATCGCGCTCTATCTGGGTGGGGGGGCCGGCGACCGGTTGACCGTGTATGTCGATGATCTGGCCCTGCACGGCAAGGTGCCGGACGCCGAGGCCTACCTCGCCTCCGCAACCAAAGCCTGGGAGCGATATCGCAAGGGGATGCAGTCAGAAACGGCACGGCTCACAAATGCGATCGCGGCCTATCGTGAACCCGTGGCCTACCCGCCGGACGCCGATCTTCTCGCCAGAATTAAGAAACGTGCCGTGACGATCGCGGACGAAGTGGATTCGCGAGGCTTTCCGAAGCCCGCGACATATAACAAACTTGTGAGGTACGTGAAGGAGTTTGAGTATCTCAGTGACCGGATCGCGTGGTTGAAAGCGCATCCCGCCGAAGGTTTTATCCCTTACACCCGAAATCCAGTTGCGGACGAAAAGATTCTACCGGATGCCCTGATCCACCGTCAGCCTTCAAGGGTTGTGAAACTGAGAGCCTGTCCGGGCGAGTACGAACCGACCTCCATTATTGTGCATGCCCGAAAGGCATTGAAGGATGTAAGCATCGAAGTAGACGATTTCGTGACCGGGGACGGGGACCGATTCTCCGCGGAACGGGCGGATGTCCGTCTGGTTAAGTGCTGGTATAAGGCCGGTGAAGGCAATCTGGTGCAGCAGCACAAACGGATTTTGACGCCTGAGCTGCTGGTCAAAGACGACCGGCTGATTGAAGTGGATCGTGTCGCCAAGACGAACCGACTCCGGGTCGATCTGGCCGGCGAGGAAACGTACATCGATATTTCGGACCCGGACGCGGATTTTCCCGAACAGACTGTATTCGAAGACGCGGCACAAATGAAACCCTTTGATGTGCCGCAGTACGAGAACAGGGAGTTATGGGTAACTGTCCATCTGCCCGAAGATACGTCGCCGGGTACATACCGTTCCAGGGTAACGGTTGCACCCGCCAACTGTCCGTCGCAGTCCTTCTCGATTTCGGTCCGCGTATTGCCGTTTGTGCTTCCGCAACGGGCGATCGATCACAGGCTTTCTTACCGGGGACAAATCGTCGAAGGCGCAACCGGTTCAAGTGCAGCGCGCACTGAATTATGGAGCAAAGGATATGACGGCACGCTCAATTACGCCTATCAACATGGAATGGGGCGCCTCTGGCACGATCTTGATCACAAGCGGCGTCGGGATCATGTGTTCGCTTACCCGACCAGCAACGGCGCGATTGATACGGTGCAGTGGGAATGCTACCGCGAAGCGATCGACGATCATAGATACCTGGCTGTGCTGCTGAAGTCCGGCGGGCGGAGCAAGGCGGAAATCCGCCGCTGGCTGAACGATTTCGTTAACGCGGGCATACCCAGTGAAAAGATACGCAACAGCATCATTGCCGCGATCCTGGCGCAACTGAAGCGATAACCGGATGTCTCACCTTCTTAGAGAGGAGAAAAGTATGTACCGATGTTTTCGAGTCGAATGGGTGTGGAAGGCTTTGCTTTTAGTAACCGGTATGTGCGTCTGTACCTGTAACAATGTGGCGGCAGAGCAGCCTTTGCAGCCGTTTCTATATGCGCAGGATTTCGAGGATACGGACCCCTTCGAGGTCTGGGCCAGGAATGGCGACTATACCATCCATTACAAGGGGTTGCGTTCCGATCGTTCGGTATCCGGCGAACGCTCATTCAAGATCGACGTGACGCTGGATACCGCGACCTATCTTTATCTGCATATACCCATGCACGTCCCGAATGCAGGTCGCCTTCGATTCTCCGGATCGATATGGGCGGAGACCCCCGGTAAGGGAGCACGGGCCTCAATCGGGCTCAACACCATCCTGAAGCCCTGCCCGTACAGCGGCACCCACAGGATTTATCCCGAACTGTGGGGATCGGCCGTGGGTTGGATCGAGCAATCCATCGACGATGTTGTCGCCGACGCCCGAGCCAAATCCGAAAGCCTGCTCTCACGCTTCTGTGCACAGGCCGTCCCCGAGGATACCGGCAACTGGACGAGCAGGATCGCAATCTTCCTGGGCGGCGCCCCGGGCGACCGCCTTACCGTGTATGTCGACGATCTCGTGCTGCGCGGCGAAGTGCCGGATGCCGAAGCCTATATAGCCTCCGCAACCGAGTCTTGGAATGCGTATCTCGCACGAATCCGTACAGCGACCGAACGGCTTACAAATGCGATTGCGGATTATAATGTGACGGTGACCTATAAACCGGACGCCGATTTCCTTGCGCGGATCAAAGAGCTGGCCGCAGCGATCGCGGACGAGGTGGATGCGCGGGGTTTTCCCAATCCTTCTGAGTATGACGAACTGGTACGGTACGAGGGTGCGCTCGCGTATCTGACCACGCGAGCCGCGTGGTTGAATACGCATCCCGGCGTCGCCATTATTCCGTATGCCCGCAATCCTGTTGTTGACGAAAAGATCCTCCCGGACGAACTGATACGCCGGCAGCCCTCGAACGCGTTGACATTGAAAGCCTGTCCGGGCGAGTACGAACCCGCATCGCTTATTATACACGCGCGCTCGGCACTGACGGATGTGAGCGTGGAAGTGGGTGATTTCGTAGCCGGGGACGGGATTCGTTTCTCTGCCGATCACACGGATGTCCGCCTGGTCAAGTGCTGGTATCAGGCCGGGGAAGGACACGTGACGCAGCAGAACAAACGCATACTTACGCCGGAGCTACTGGTCAAAGACGATCACCTGGTCGCCGTAGACCGGGTTGCTCAGACGAATCGACTCAAAGTCGATCTCGCCGGCGTCGAAACGTACATCGATATTTCATCGCCCGATGCGGTGTTTCCTGAGAAAGCGGTCTTTGAGGACGCAGGGCAATTACAGCCCTTTGACGTACCGCAGTACGAGAATCAGGAATTATGGGTCAATATCCACGTGCCTGAAGGAACCGCGCCGGGTACCTATCGTTCTGCGGTGACGGTCGCTTCTTCCGACAGCCCCGCGCAGTTATTCTCGTTGGCGGTAACCGTCCTGCCGTTCATTCTGCCGCGATCTGTGATCGACCACGGCCTCTATTACCGGGGATATATTGTCCAAGGCACCTCCCGCGTGGACTCCAATATGAAGACCTTCATTCAGTACAAGCGTGAAATAGAGAATATGAAAGCGCATGGGATTTCCTATCCGACTTTCTATTACGGTTCCACGGGTATCGGGGACATGCTGAATATCCGGCTTGAGGCGGGCATGCCTTCGGATCGACTGTACAGTATGAAATGCCCGGAAAATCCAAGTACGCCGGAAGCGCTTGCAGAGCTTCATGAGGAGGTTCGAGAATGGATCGAGCTTATCCAGGGGCACGGCTTTTCGGACGTATATTTCTACGGTCGGGACGAATGGACCGGAGCCCGGCTTGCGTCTCAGAGGCCTGCCTGGAAGACGATTCACAACGCCGGCGGTTTCATGTTCGGGGCGTGCACGCACGATGCATTGAACCTTGTCGGCGACCTCCTGGACAACCCCATTCTGCATGGCGGCGCGCGCGATCGCGGACAGGTGGCGGGTTGGCACGCTTTGAACAAGAACCTGTTCACCTACAGCAATCCGCAGGTCGGGGTTGAGGATTCGTATCTTTATCGCAGTACCTTCGGCTTTTCGCTCTGGGTCCAGGGGTACGATGGCGTAATGGACTATGCCTATCAGCATGCCTTCAACAATATATGGAACGATTGGGACAATACGCGTTATCGAGACCACGTCTTTGCCTATCCCACCAGCAACGGCCTGGTCGATACGGTGCAGTGGAAAGGGTACCGGGAGGCCGTGGACGATGCCCGTTATATAGCGGCCCTGAGCGCGGTTGACGCCCGAACGGATGACGAACTGCTGCAGTGGATCGGTGGCATGGTCGTTGACGGCCTTTCCATGGGAACGATCCGGGAGCGTGTCATCGAAGCGATCCTAAGCCATCAGTCGCCCGACCGGCACATCCTTGCGGTTGCCACAGACGGTACGGGTGCTGGCAGCGTTTCGCGCGCCCCGAATGCAACGGTATACGATGACGGCGCTGTTGTGACCGTGACGGCCGTGCCGGAGGAAAACAGCCGGTTTGTATGCTGGTCAGGCGCCGTGGCCGGCGACGATCTGACTTTGACCATTTCTATGGATGGCGACAAATCTGTTACCGCGACCTTCGATATATTGGAAAATCGATTGCCCTATGCGCACGATCGGTCCGAAACCACGGACGAGGACACGATCAGGGCTGTTACCCTTGCCGCTTCGGACGCGGACGGCCACCCGTTGAGCTATACCGTAACGACGCAACCGCAGCATGGGGTGCTCACAGGCAGGGCGCCGTTTCTCGCCTATACGCCGAATGCGAACTGGAGCGGGACCGACAGTTTCACATTCAAGGCAAACGACGGCGAGCTGGACTCCAACACAGCCACAGTGACCATTACCGTGAATGCAGTCAATGACGCTCCCGTGGCCGCAGATGACAGTGCGAGCACAGATGAAGACACAGCCGTGACCGTAG
>CAZGEP010000083.1:0-19506 GCA_964524955.1 uncultured Planctomycetota bacterium
CTGGCGATCAAATGCCCCCCCTGCCGGATATACCATTAACCTGGATCCGGCCCGTTCAGGATTTTTCTTCAGTGCGTATTTTCCGGTCATGGTCTACTCCATGGCCCTGGAGCTGACCGGCCGTAATACCGAGGAGAATCTGCCGCTTCAGCCCGGAGCACCGGTTCCCGCAAAGATTCCGCTCGATGCGCGGATTATTCCGTTTGCCGCCGACAGCCGGACCTTTGCTGTCAGCGGAATGGTGCGACCGATCCGCATCGAAACGCCGGGATTCTACCGTCTGAAGACCAGGGAGCGAAACCAGTCTCTGGCAGTCAGTCTGCTCAGCCGGGAAGAAAGCAACCTGGATAACAGCCGTGTTGCGGATACGCGGATGCCCATACCGCGGGGACGCCCCCTGCGTTACTATCTGATTCTGCTGGCAATGCTGTTGGTTGCCGCTGAAAGCATTCTTTATCACCGTCGAAAGGTGGGCTGATATGAATCTGACATCCTACGCGCCTCTCTGGTGGCTGCTTTTTCTGATTCCCCTGGGTCTGGGGTGCTACTTCTCCCTGGTGGAACGACCGGGACTGAAAAAGAGACTGTCCTTTCTGCTCCGAGCCGTTGGGGTGGTGTTTCTGATAATGTCGCTCTGTCGTCCGGCGTTCCTGTTGGAGACCCGGGACCGGCATGTATGTTTTCTGGTGGACGCTTCCGAATCCATTGCCTTGTCCCAGGCCCGGGACGCGCTCGGGGAGGTAAAGGAACGTATTGCAGCGCTCAAAAGCGGCGATACCCATTCGGTATATATCTTTGGCGACAAACTGCAGCAGGGAACAGCCGACGAACTTATCCAGCAGGTGGATCAATGGGAAAAACAGGCTGGTGGTGCTGTCTTCCGGCGTCATACCGCCATACCGGCTTCGCTGCTTGCGGCCCGGCTTTATTTTCCCGCAGGCAAGGCCAAGCAGATGGTTCTTTTCAGTGACGGAAAGTCGACCCGGGGAAATCTGGCTGAGGCCGTATCCCTGCTCAAAAAGGAGGATGTGGATATCTTCCGCAGAAATTTGCCCGGAATTGGTCATGCGGAAACGGCTGTTGTAGATCTTTCACCGGCCGTATCCTATGCCTATTTCGGAGAACGGGTCCGGATGACCGCGACCTTGACTGCGAACTGTACGGCTGAGGGCATCCTGACATTTCTCAACCGGGGTGTGGTTGAGGCCTCGATGCCGGTTTCCCTTACACCCGGAAGGAACAAACAAGTCAGCTGTGAGATGAACATGAATACAGCCGGCCGTTCTATATGGACTGCGGAACTGCGGTGCGAAAAGGATTATTTCCCGTTTAATAACCAGGCGTCCTGTTCGATTGATGTCGAAGGCAAGGTACGGGTTTTAGCGATTCACCGCAAGCCGCGCAAACTTCGTCCGCTTACACGGGCGTTGCTCAAACAGAATATTCGCCTGGATGTACGCGGTGAGAAGGGGCTGCCCCAGAACTTGAACAGTATGCTGGAATTTGACGCCATCCTGCTTGCGGATATTCCCGCCACTTCCCTGACCACACGGCAGATGCTTAATCTCAAGCGCTACGTGTCAGATTTTGGGGGCGGGTTTATCATGCTGGGCTCGGAGAACAGCTTTGGCCTGGGCGGGTATTACCGCACTCCGGTGGAGGAGATTCTTCCCCTGGTTTCCCGCTATGAAAAAGAGAAAGAATATCCTTCGCTGGCCATGGCCCTGGTGTTGGATAAATCCGGAAGTATGAAAGGAATGAAGATCGAGCTGGCCCGTGCTGCTGCCAAAGCTGCCGTGGAACTGCTCAGTGATCGGGACCAGATTGCGGTCGTTGCCTTTGACGGACAGCCTTTTGTGGTCAGTCCGATGGGATCTGCGGCCGCCAAAAGCACGGTTACATCGGCCATTGATACGATCCAGGCTGGTGGAGGAACCAATATGTATCCGGCCATGGCAGCGGCACGCGACATGCTGAGCACTGCATCGGCACGGTTGAAGCATATGATTGTTCTGGGCGACGGACACAGCTCTGTCGGTGATTTCCTGGGGATTTCCGGTGAGCTTGCAGATGAAAGCATTACCGTGTCCACGGTTGCCCTGGGCGGAGGAGCGGACCAGGCTTTGATGAGCCGGATCGCGGAAATCGGCAAGGGACGTTACTACCAGACCATGGATCCGGAGTCCGTTCCCCGGATATTCACCAAGGAAACCATGGAAGCCTCCCGGTCCTCAATTAAGGAAGAACCCTTTCTTCCGGTTCCGGTGATGAGAAACAGCTTTCTGGAAGGGGTTGATTTTACCCAGTCGCCGTATCTGCTGGGGTATGTCATGACCAAAGTTAAAGCAACCTCCCGGCCGGTACTGGCAACCGAATCCGGAGATCCCCTGATGGCTGTGGGCCGGTACGGACTGGGAAAATCGATTGCCTTTACCTCCGATGCCGGTGACCGGTGGGCCGGGGAATGGCTGGTCTGGCGTACGTATGGGAAATTCTGGGCACAGACACTGCGCGCGGTTATCCGCAAACAGGCAGGCATGGGAATTCATGTCACTGCTCGTCAGGATGATCAAGACATGTGCTGGCTGGTGCGTCGGACCGATATGCAGGGCGTTCCCAAGTCCGGGATTCCCTGGGACATTCGTCTGCGCAGAGAGGGAGAGGGCGTAAAGCGTCTGACTGCCGAGGAGATCGGGTACGGACTGTACCGGATCCGCGCGCCGTTTACTGAAAATAAAGATGTTACGCTCTCTATGACCGACACGCAGGAAGATGCACTCAAGGTTCTGAACTACCATAAAACTTATCCGGCAGAATACCGGCTGGAATCCAAACCCCATCAGGCCTTTACCCGTCTAACATCCCTGAACCAGCCTGCGGTTCTTCCGCAGCCGGCGGCGGTCCTTTCCAGCACGATTGTCAGCAATCCCGTAATTGGACTGGGTATGCTCCTTCTGCTTCTGGGAATACTGCTCCGTCGGATATAATCTGTATTTTTTTGAAACAAGATCCATGAACGGCTGGAAACATATCATTCAAAAAACAGTGGACAAGCGGATACCTCTTTCCGTGCTGTGGGAGATTACAGCCGGATGCAATCTGTCCTGTATTCACTGTTACCTTGCGCATGAGAAAAGTGAATCGGAACTTTCCACGGAAGAAGCCGCGGATGTACTCACCCAGCTCAGGGATCTGGGTACGGCCATGCTTCTCTTTACCGGCGGTGAGATCTTTACCCGGCCGGACGCGCTGGTGATACTCAGGTCTGCGGCGGAGCTGGGATTTGCATTCAAGGTTTTTACCAATGGCACGATGTTCGACAGGGCCCAGGTATCGTCTTTTCGGGAACACCCGCCGGTATCCGTGGAATGCAGTGTATACGGTCGGCCGGAGACCCATGACCGTATTACTCAGCACAAGGGATCCTTTGATCTGACATGGCGTTGTCTTGAGACAATGAAATTCGAGGGCATTCGTGTTGCAGCTCGAATGCCGGTCATGAAGCAGAATAGAATGGATGTTGATTTTGTCCGGCATCTTGCCAAAGACAGGGAAATTCCATTCCTGTATGATCCGCTGATGATCGGCCCGGACAATGATCCGCAAAATTACAGTACATTCCGGCTGGACGGTGAACAGATCCGGTCGCTTGAGCTTCCCGCTGAAACCATGGAATCGTGTGCAGCAGAGAATGCAGATTCGAATCCGCAGCTCTACTGCAACGCGGGTCTGAACACATTTTCCATCTCTCCGACCGGGGATATTCATCCCTGTCTGACCATCCGGCGGAAAATGGGAAATGTGCGTGAGCAGACAATCAAGGAGATCTGGAAGTCAGATACGTTTGAACGTTTTCGGGCAGAGATGCTGGGCCCATTGGAAGAGTGCCGGAACTGTGAGCTGCAGGCGTTCTGCAATCGATGTCCCGGCCTTGCGCTTCGAGAGGGACAAGGGTTGCGTGCTGCCGCACCCGGTTCCTGCCTGATTGCAAGCGCAAGACGCGGACTGGAGGAACAGGGCTGAGGCCTGCCTGCTGTTTTATGTGTGGTGTTTTTCACGCGAGCAAACGCATTATTCTTTTGCGGAGACGAAAAGATACGTCAGCAATACGGAGTTTTTATCTTTTAGTATTACGGAGAAAGTCATGGCTTATGAAAGCAAAGAAAAATATGTAACCGAACTGGGTGATTATTGCGGTCCGGCAGATCGGATCAGTCCATATCATTTTTATCAGAATGCTTACTGGCAGCTGCGCCGTTACTGGCGGCGCAAGCTCTATGACTGGACCCGGCGTCCGGCCTGTGATGCATCCATTTCTATTTCTCCGGATCAGGTGGTTGCTGGAGAAAGAGCCACAGTTACCTTGACTCTGAAGGCGGGAAAGAAAACCTTGCCGGAACACAGCCGCATTGCTGTCTATTTTCAGATGGTTTACGGCGGCGTTCACAACCGGTCCGTGCTTACGTGTTTTCAGGGGCCGGACGGACAGACCGGCTATGGATCACGGATTACCGCAAATACGGACAGAAAGGATGTTGAGCTTGAGGTAATTGTGCATTCCACGGGTTCGATATTTACCTGTGTTGAAGTGGTTCTGGCCAAAGGTGAGCTGACCCGGGGCGAGCAGCTGAATATTGTTATCGGTGACCCTTCCTGTAAGCCGCCGGTAGTCTGTGAGCAGGCCAAGACCCTGCCATTTCGTGTGGCTGTGGATTATTCCGGAGAACGGGATTTTTTTTCGGTTCTTCCCAATCCCGAGGTTCGAATTGTAGGGTCAAAAGCATACTATTTGCGCTGCTTTGCAGATCCGACTCCTGCGATTGGAGAGGAGTTCAGCGTGCGTGTTGTGGCCGCGGATCTGGAAAATCACAATCCATCGTTTGGTCATTGCGGAAAATTGAGACTTACTGCATCCGAAGGTTCCTTGGTTAAGGAGGTTACGTCGGATATGCCGCAGGATGCACACGGCACAATGCTTGTAAAAGGACTGAAAACCGATACATCCGATGTAACACGGATTCAGGTGATTGACACGGAAAACAGTTTGATGGGCCAGGTCAATCCAATCTGCCCGGGTGCTGCACCCAAGGGCCTGCGACTGTATTACGGTGAGATTCACAGTCACACCGAACTCTCTGATGGTACGGGAACTCCTGAGAATAATTATACATGGGCCCGGGATGTGGAAGGATTGGACTTTTCCGCTCTGGCTGACCACTTTGAAGATGGACAGAGCTACAATTACACGCTTGAAGATAAGTGGCGGATAACAAAGGAGGTTACGGAAAAATTTAATGATCCGGGCAGATTTGTCACACTGCTGGGATATGAAATAGGCACTGTGGAGAAACACCGGAATGTGTATTTTTCTGATCAAGAGGGGCGTATGATCGTCGAAGGCCCGAAGGGGGAGACGGTTTCCATGGACAATGTCTTTGAAAAACTTGAAGGCACGAATTATATCCTGATTCCACATGCACCCAAGTTTCACGGAATCGATTGGAATGCCCCGCATAATGTTGATAGACAACGACTTGTAGAGATATGCTCCACATGGGGAATCTCTGAAGAAGGGGGACCGCTCTCTGTGCGTCAGGCGCTGAACATGGGATACAAGTTCGGTTTTACCGGCGGAACCGATAACCACAGCGCAGAACCGGGCAACCCGAGCTGGGGTGGTATTACCGGTGTCTTTGCGCAGAAACTCGACCGTAAGAGCTTATTTGAAAGCCTCTTAAGTCGTAGAACTTTTGCCACTTCCGGTTCGAGGATGATTCTTAACTTCAATGTAAACGATAGTATAATGGGGCAAGAGCTGAAACTGGGTGCTTCAGATAAACCGCATATTACCGGGCGGGCTATCACATCGGAACCCATTGAAAAAATGGAGATTATACGTAATGGTCAGCCGGTTTTTGAGCGCTCGGGCGGCGGCAGAAAAGACCTGGAGCTGGACTGGCAGGAACCGAATGAGCTGCGTGATCTTGTTCAGCAACGCTCGCTGCTGAATGAAAAAAATGTGTATTATTATCTTCGGGTGACTACGGTGAATAAAATATTTGGCTGGGCCAGTCCGGTTTGGGTCATTGAGGGGTAGTTTAAAAAAATATTTGACTAAACAGGTGTAGTTTGTATAATTAAGTTCTGTACAATTCCTTTACTCTTTTAAAGAGGGAAGACCTTGATACAAAATCTTAAACTTTACAACGAAAATAAAGAAACGCTGTATAAGTGTGTGACCAATCTCAAGAGAACTCTTTCGTCCATTGAGACCAGTATCAAGACGTTTAATGAGCTGGAAATCTATAAGGTCAGCAGAAAAATTGAAGATTCTTTTCTCAATGTCTCTGAGACCAATCTGCTGCTTACCCGGATTCTGAATGCTGCCAGGGCCAGGGAAGATACACTGAAAAAGAAAGCTGCCACAGAGAAAAAAAAGAAAGCCAAAAAAGCTGCTGCCAAAAAGAAGAAAGCAGCCAAAAAGAAAATAGACGCTGCTAAGAAGAAAGCAGCAAAGAAGAAAACCGTAAAAACGTCCAGAGCTAAGACTGTAAAGACTGCGAAAAAGCCTCTAAAGAAAGCAGTTAAAAAAGTTTCGAAAAAGAAAACCGTTACGAAAAAAGCTGCCAAGAAAAAGACAGCACAGGCCAAGAGCAAGGCAAAGAAAAAGAAATAATAATTCACATCAGGCTTTCCGGTAATGACCCTCTTATGCGCCTCTCTCAATTCACCAACGCCTGAAGCATTTCTTCAAGACGCAAACTCGCTTTCATCAGATGTTGATGTTTTTGAACTGCGGCTGGATTATCTGAAAACTCCCGAAGCCGCAGAAATCGCCAGGCTTATTCCCAGAATTAACAAACCCTGCATTGCAACCCTGCGGCATGAAAACTGCGGCGGAAAATCAACTCGCAGTGACTCAGAACGGGCAGCGCTTCTGACAGCTGCGGCCCGGGCCGGAGCAGAATACATTGATATTGAATTGGAATCCACTGCCAATCCGGATATTAGCGGAACGAACGCCAAACGGATCTGCTCCTACCACAATTTCAGTGAAACACCGGCCAATCTCACTGACATTTATTCGTCAATCAGGTATACATCTCCGGATATCATCAAGATCGCTGTTCATGCAAAGAGCATTGAGGATAATGCAAAGGTTTTCAGCCTGCTCAATCAGAGCGATATTCCCTGCATTGCCCTGTGTATGGGGGAGTGCGGTGTGATCAGCCGGATCCTGGCACCAAAATTCGGCACCTGTCTGATGTTCTGCGCTGCAGAGCAGGGCAGAGAGTGTGCACCCGGCCAGGTGACCGCTGATGAACTGCTTAACCGATTTAATTTCAGATCCATAAACCCGGACACGGAATTATACGGCGTGATCGGAAACCCGATTCAGCACAGCATCAGCCCGGACCTGCACAACAGTGTATACAGGGAACTCGGGCTGAATAAGGTCTATGTTCCGCTCAAAGTGGAAAATCCTCAAGCTTTCTGGCAGGCATTCGGACAGGGGCTGTTTGCCGGGTTCAGCGTTACCATTCCGCACAAACGATCTTTTCTCAGTGAGGTGGATCATGTTGAACCGGTTGCCGATCAGATCGGAGCCGTCAATACTTTGCGTCGGAATAACGGATGCTGGGAAGCCTATAACACAGACTGGCGCGCAGCCATTGAAAGCATTATCCGAAGATCCGGTGAACTCAAAGACTCAAAGGTTCTGATCCTGGGGGCAGGCGGAGCAGCCCGGGCATTGGGATTCGGTGCGCAATACCACGGCGCATCTGTCGCCGTGATCAACCGGACAGAGGAAAATGGGCGGACGCTCTGCAGCCAACTGAATGCCGAGTTTATTTCTCTCCAGGATTTGAACACCGAATCGGTTCGTGACGTTCACGTAATCATCAATACCACATCCCTGGGCATGCACCCGAACATTGACACTCGCCCGCTGACTGACGTAACGTTTCATTCCGGCCAAGTGGTTTTTGATGCAGTGTATAATCCGGAAATGACCCGTCTGCTTCAGGATGCTCAGGCTGACGGTGCTCAGATTGTCACAGGCACGGAAATGTTTGTGGGGCAGGCCGAAGAACAGTTCCGGCTCTGGTGTCAGTGCGATCCCCCGCAGGGGCTTATGAAAAAAGTGTTTACAGGTTTAATGTATCCTCAAGGTCCATCTGCTTGATAAAATAAAAAGTGGACATGACTGCAATCCGTCGTTCCCAGAGGCTTGCTGACTGCACAAGTTCATAGAGCGGCTTTCGTGAGCGTGTGAAGAGGTATGCGCCCGGGATATGTTCGGCCGAAGAATCAACCAGATCCCAGTTGTTGATGTTTGGGGTGTTGGACAGATATGCTTGGTACAGATCCAGTTTTTCTTCCTCAGACCTGGATCGCGCGTATTTGCGCACCATGAACAGCAGTGCGAAGAGCCTGGCTTCGTGAAAGGCCGATTTGAGTATTTCCAGGGTTGTTTCCAGGGAGATATCCTGAAAGGACCGGACTTCTTTTCGAATGACCGGTACCCGTATACCGAGAAAACGATCTCCTTCACCGTACTGGTCGGGCCCGGTCTTAAAGAACCGGCTGGAGTGGGCTGCGATCTCGGGATTGCCCAGCTGAGAAAGTCTGTCAATGATTTGGCTGCTTTTCATGGTTACATCTTCTCAATCTGGTTGTCCCGAAGATTCCGTCTCAGTCTTCTTACCGATTTTCTCAGCAAGAATAAACCCCCGAGAAGAACACCGATTAAGATTAAATAGGCAGGAAGCATGGATTCCTCTTCTGCTTCAGGCAGCGGCTCCCGGGTCAGGAGCATATAGATCATCCAGCCTGCCAGAGCGAAAAGAAGAAGGGCGATCGTGCCGGTTACGCAACCGACTGGTGTTTCCCTGTACTGTCCGTGAATTCCCGGCATATTCTTTCCTTTACGTAAAATCCAGCCCGTAGTGGGCAAGAATTTCATGATCCTTGTACCAGTTTGTATACGGTTCAATTCCAGCGTTCTTCAGATTTTTTTTGGAGGACGGCATCAATGGAAAGGCGGCTTTGAATCTGCCCGGTCTGTCAAAGTGGGGCTCGAGTTTGCGCAGGCGTTCCTGGACTTCGGGGATCAGGTCGAATCCGCCGATTTCAAGCCCTTTGTTGAGCAGGGCAAAGTCATGCACGCGCTGCATCAGTTTCATCTCGATCTCCCGGTATTCGGGTCTGCCGGCCAGGTTGTATTGTTCATACGGGTCATTGATGCGGTCAAAGAGTTCATTGAAGTTGATGAAGGGGTAGGTGGCAAAACGGAATTGCTCGGTTTCAACGATCCGCATGCTATCCGCTACTTCTACAAAATTGTATTTACGCCAGGAGTCATTCTGCTCCGCATTGACCAGGGACCGGGGCATGCCGATTACCGGATCGTCAACGCCTGCTATCTCAAGAACCGTGGCTGGAATGTCAATGTTGTTGGCCAGGATGTCGGAACGGGATCCGGGGGTGAACTGGGGGTGGTTGGCCACGATCAGAGGGATATTCAGCTGACCGCTGTAAGCGAACGGGCCCTTTTCTTTAAGGTCGAAATCCCCGCGCAAGTCTCCGTGGTCAGCGGAAAAGAGGATGGCTGTTTCCCGGAACCGTAAGCTGCAGCCGAAGGCGGTCTTTTTCGTTTCTCTCCCAGCTGACCGCAACGGTTCTGCGCGGACTTTCAACCGATGCGTGTACCTGATCAAGTTCGCGGGGAAAGATTGGCCGGACAATGTATTCTTCGAATCCCGGATGGTTTCGGTCCGGACGGATACCGCCGAGGTAGCTGTAGAGCCAGTCTGCCACGCAGGCTGAGAACTGGTGATGGTGGGTACTGGCTGATATTTCCGGATGAATGGATTCGCCGAGCGTGGGGTGTTCACTGTCCAGCTGCCAGAGCCATCCGTTGCCGGAGGGTCGGGTCACTGCCTGGTGCGCCAGCTGACCGTATCCGTGATCCGCAAGCATTCGAAGGACAGGAAGCGTGCCAAAGAAACCGCAGGTAAGGTGACCGTCGGCCTTCTTCACCGCATCCACCAGGTGCTGCAGGGCGCTCTGCCGGAAGTTGTCTTTCAGAATATCATGAAAGAGCGCAAGGGCCTGTGCAGACTGCGAGCCGGTAGAAATCCGTCCGTCTGCCTGCACGAATTCTGAATGAAATCGGTTGCGGGGGGATCGCTACGCAAAATCTTCAGCCGCCGACAGCAGATTACACCGGTACGAGTTGGAGTATCACGGAACTGGTCCACAGCTCCACCCAGGGTGATTATTACGATAACTGGACCCTGGATGTTGTTTCTCAGACAGGCAATAATATTACAGTCAGTACACCGGTTGGGACATTCACCGGTACCATATCCGGCAGTACAATTACCTGGTCAGGCAGCTATGCCGAATCGGGGGGAACCACCACGGTTCAGAACGCTACCATAACCATAACCGGTACAACCTTGAGCGGTACCAGTACCTGGACGTGGACAGACGGTGCCAGCAATGAATCTGGTAATAATGAGGTTTCGGGAACTCAGATCTGACAGTTTTTTATATTGAACCTTTCGGTTGATCATGGTATGATAGTTCTTCAAAACTGCTGGTAATTCGTTACGTTTTGCTCTGTTTAAGGAGAATTCTGCCATGGTCTTGTCTGTCCTGAAAGAAAAAAGAGTACGCAACGCTACAATACACGGGATTCTTTGTTGTTTTATTCTTGTTCACGGATTTCTTTGGGCGCAGGTGCAGAGTAAATCCAAAGAGCCGGAAACTGGAAACACAATGGTTGCCGTCTGGTCGCTGTCCGGTGCACCCAAGCTGGACGGGTATCTGGATGATCCGGCATGGAAGGGCGTCAAGTCACTTCGGCTGGGGTATGCAGACGTGCGCCATCCCGGCGCTGCAAAGATGGCGACCCGTGTCTGGTTGGGACACGACAAAACCCATCTGCACGTGGCGTTCCGGTGCCGGGAAGGAGCCCGGCTGACTGCGGACGCAAAAACGGATGCAGAGAATTTTCTCAAACAGCCCTATGTCGGACTGATCCTGAAGAATGCTTCCGGCCGGATCATGCTGCTGGCTGTTAATCCGGCTGGCAATGCCTTGCACGCGCTGCATGAAGGAAAGACCGAATGGGACCGTGCGTGGAATCCTGCGAGCTTCAAGGCATCGGTTCGGCAGGCCTACGGATACTGGGTTACGGAACTGAGTATATCCCTGGCGGATCTGGGGCTGAACGAAAAGAACAGGAGCGGTCTCTCTGTTAATCTGATCTGCCGCCGGATCAAGGGGGATGCGCCGGCAAAATTTCCCGAAGCCTGGACGTATTCGCATCACGCATTGGTTCCCGGCCTGGAGTGGACGGGAAAGGAGTTTGGTGTAGGGCCGATGGCCGGGTTGATTTTCGCGGTCAACCGGAAAAAGGCGGAGGTGCTTCTTCGGCAGCCGGAAGAAACCGTCAGGCAACCGCAGTGGAAGGGATGTGAATTTACGGCCAAAGAGCTTCAGGAAATCTATCCGGACGGCCCGGTTCTTTTTGTGCCGCGCATGGCAAAGGGCCCGGATGTGGACGGGGATCCCGGGGATGCGGTCTGGCAGAAGGTGCCCGGAATCAAACTGGGGTATCTGGACCGGGATATTCCAGGAAAGCCGGACCGAAATGCCACACGGGTCCGCATTCTCACGGACAGCAAACATATCTATGCGCTCTTTGACTGCGAAGAGAGCAATGTTAAAGACCTGGTCACGGACAGTAACTTATTGTGGAAAGACGATTGCGCGGATTTTTTCATGGATGTGGGCCGGTTTCAGGATATCGGGGAGCGGGGATACTTTATCATTGAAAGCAATCCCAAAGGCCGGTACACGGCAAGTACGTTCTGCCGCGAGGAGTGGAAGCCCGAGAGCCTGAAGATCGGAACAAAGATATACAAAGACCGATGGGTCGCGGAAATGAAGGTGTCGTTCAAAGACCTGGGCATTCAGCCCGGTATGTTTCCCAAAGTCTGGGGAGCAAACTTTTTCCGCGTACGGGCTGCGGAACGGGGGCCTTGGAAGGTCAACTGGTTTAATCCCCTTCGGTCCAACAACGAGTTTGCCTGGCGCGGAAATTATATTCGCAACGGACATCACCCCAGCCAGTTCGGTGTGCTCTATCTGCAGGCGGGAAACGCTTTGCCCGCGGAGCTTGCGCAGCGGCTGACACAAAAGGGAACCAAGCTTGCGGACTTGAATCTCAGGCCGTACAACCCCGGGATGCCGAAAAAAAAGAAAGAGCCTGAACTGCCGGCAAAAGACTCGGAGTTTGTCAGAAAACCACTGGTCTCTATCGGTGGAACGGATGCGGTCATCCGTTTTGAAGTTTCCAAGCCCACGGACGTTACAGTGGCCATACTGAATAAGGGCGGGAAAACGATTCGTCATCTGGTTTCAGGAATGATTGGTTCGCGTGCCCCTGAACCCCTTAGGCCGGATTCCCTGCGCCAGGAGCTTCGCTGGGATTATACGGATGATCTGGGCAATCCGGTTGCCGCCGGTGATTACCGGGCCGAGGTGCGGCTGGGATTGCACGCCAGAGAGTCGGAAATATTTCTTGGAGATCCGCACAAACATTATCCGGTGTGGGGCATGTTTACGGACTCAGCCGGAAAACTGCACGTTCTCAGTCACAACCACAAACCCTATGCAATCAACACTGTCAAGGTCTTTGACCGGGGTGGTAATTTTCTCCGACAGGTTATGCCGCTGCCCGGCCACCTGCCTGCGGATAAGGTCAGTGGTGCCCATGTCATTCAGCGAAAAAACCGCCGGTGGATGCCTGTAATTCACGAGGCCATGCGCCGCTCTTTTCTTCCCGGGTTTGTGGATATAGCCAAACAGATGCCCAGTGTAACCCGGGACGGCCGCATGATTCTGATCAATTCCGTGTTTCCGATTTATCAGGAAGTTCCGCAGCGGCTTTTCTTTGTTGGAGCAGACGGGTCCGTGAAAGACGATTTTATTGGTCCGGTTTTTGATCGTCTTTGTGCGTATGGTACTTTTTCCACAGCACTCTCGCCGAATGAAAAATATATTTATATCACAGGTGCGTGCAGCTGTACCCGGGGAATTTTGTCTCACGCTCCCTTCAACCCTGCGCGCAGACCGCACCATGTGGTCTACCGCATGGCCCTGGACGGCTCCGACAGCTCAAACGGAGCCAGACCATTTATCGGAGAACCGGGAGTTGAAGGCAGAGGCAAGAACCACTTCAGCAATCCCCGTGCACTGGATGTCGACCCGTCAGGGCAGCTCTATGTAGCGGACAATGGCAACAACCGGATTGCTGTTTTTTCAGCTGACGGTAAATTTATCCATTCTGTTTCGGTTAAAAGACCGCTCTGTATCCGTCTTGCGCCCAAGTCTGATGCTTTCTATGTTTTGTGTGAAGAGAATCGAAACCGTTACCGCCTGATCAAATACCACTCACTGAAAAAGCCAAAAGCCGTGTGTGCGCTTCAGATCCCCCGGGGAAAAGGACGCAGAGACCGGAATCATCCCGACCTGATGGCATTAGATCTTTCCGGAAACCAACCCGTACTCTGGGTGTGCGCGGGCCGCTCCACAATCCACCGAATACTGGACAAGGGCCGGTCCATGGAAGATACCGGAGATGTAATACAGGCCAATCTGAAAAAGCGCGGCGGTGATAAGATTCCGCAGGACTTTCTTTCCTTTGAATTCGGATATGAGCACGATCACCTGCTGTGCCGGGGTCGTGCCTTTGAAGTGGAATCCGGCAAGAATGTTAAAAATATCCCCAGGGACTTTTACCGGGGAAGGGACGGCATGCTTTACCGGTTGGAACCGATCAAGGGCAACTGGCGAAACCTTAAAGTCTCGCGCTACAAGCCGGATCTTACACCCGCACCTTTTGAAAAGACTCAAACCATCCGGGTCGGCAGAACACTTTTTCTGGCCGTGGACAAAAAGGGTAATATCTATTCCACGCGGCCCGGAAAAGGAATTTCCATGTATCTTCCGGACGGAACCAAAACAGAAGGCGCCTTTATTGACCTGCCCCTGCCGTTTTCCAGCGGTCAAGGCTCTCTATCGTCGATCACCACGGACTGGGACGGGAATATCTATATCTATACAAATATCAAAGAGGCTGGACGGATGATACCCGATTTCTTTTCCGGACGGCTGCCCGCACATGTACCTGTGAAACCGGCGCCGCGTTTCTTTTACGAGCGGTTTATCGGGTCAGTGGTCAAGTTCAGTCCTGAGGGTGGAAAAATGAAGCACAATTTTGACGGCCGTTACCGGGTGGGAATCGGGTACTCGGGATTTAAGCATGTGGATGTCGATGGGCTGATCTGGAGTCATCCCGGGGTATCCTACGTGCTTTTCCGGAACTACAATTACGGCCGGTGCAACTGTGAGCGATCGGAGTTTGATATGGATCTTTTTGACCGGCTCTTTATTCCCAATGCCTTCCGGTTTTGCGTGGAGGTGGTGGACAAGGAAAAGAACGTACTGCTTCGCCTCGGGAAATACGGGACGTGGCGGGATGCGGCGAAAATTAAGGCCGACGGATTCACTGAGCCGGAGCCGGAGCTGGCCTGGGTGACGTGTGTCCGCTCAAGAGATAATATCTGTTTTATCGGCGACAACGTAAACAACCGGCTGTGGAAAGTCACGCTTGGCTACAGCAGTAAAGCCGGAGTCCCCGTCACGGTAAAGAAAGACAATGAACCCACACCCCGGGACAGACGCACGAGAAAATGATGGCTGCAGTGATGGTTATGAGTGTTTGAAAAAACGAAAATCAGAAAAAAGGTCATTCATCACCCTTCACTCTTTACTCTTTTGCAAGGGAAACCATGCCAGCTTCCAGACCCAATGTAATTCTGATTCTTGCAGATGATCTCGGATACGGTGATCTGTCCTGCTTTGGCAATACGGACCTGAAAACACCCCATCTTGACCGGCTGGCTTCTGCCGGTCTTCGACTAACCCAGCACTATACAGCCTCGCCGCTCTGCGGGCCCGCGCGCGGTGCGCTTCTCAGTGGATGCTACAACCACCGGGTGGGCGCTCTGTCTGTGGAGTCCTGTCGCGGACTGGACCGGATTACCCTGAACGCGCATACGATCGCGGATTACTTCAAGGCTGGCGGATACCGAACCGGTATGGTCGGCAAGTGGCACAGCGGATTTTTTGATATGCGGTATCACCCCAACAGCCGCGGGTTTGAAGAGTTTGCCGGTTTTCTGAACGGCGGCATGGATTACTACAAGTGGTGTCTGGACTACAATGGTAAATCGCACCGAAGCGACGGCAGATACCTGACCGATGTCTTTACCGACGAGGCCATTGCCTTTACAGAGCGTCACCGCGCGGAACCGTTTTTCCTCCACCTGGCGTACAACACACCGCATTCGCCACTTCAGGCACCGGAAGAGGATGTCCAACCTTACAAAGAATTCGGTAAATTTAATGACGGTGTGGCCACGCTCTACGGGATGATTCAGCGTATGGACGCAGGGGTCGGCCGGCTGGTAGACTCCCTGGAAAGAAATGGGCAGCTGGAGAACACGATCATCCTCTTTACCAGTGACAACGGTCCCTGGATGGGTGGGGATGCGACCGGACATCAAATGGCCCGGTACAATGGGCCGTTCCGCGGGATGAAACAGGATGTGCTCGAAGGCGGAATCCGGGTGCCCGCGATCCTGCACTGGCCCGGCGGCGGACTGGCTGGCGGCAGAGAGGTTCATGAGATGATACATTTCTGCGACTGGATGCCGACCTTTCTCAATGCCTGTGACGTCTCCTTTGATCAGAGTGACGGAGAAGATATGATAGAAACCCTGCAGGGCAGTCCTGTGAACAGTCCGCCCAAACGTTTCTGGCAGTTCAACCGGTACGAGCCTGTGCTCTGCTGCAACTCTGCCATGCGCGACCATGAGTGGAAAGTCTACTGGCCCCGGATACCTGAGGCGATGGTGAAATTGAGAATGGACAGCGAAATGTACCTTCAGATGCTGACCGAGCCGCATCTGCTGATGGAGCTGACCAAACCCCACTTCATCGAAAGAGAACTCTCTGAGCCCGGCAGCCCTGAACTCTATAATATTGTCGAGGATCCGGGCGAGCAGAATAACCTGGCAGACAACCATCCGGAACGTCTCTCCCGAATGCTCAATGAACTCGAGAACTGGTTTGACCGCGTCGAAGCCGAGCGCAGAGCGCTGCCGGAGTATGCGGGAGAGTGAAGACCTGACTGCTGTCGATGGCTGAAAAAATTATTGAGCATGCATATGATGAATGATCGTGAATATAACAGGAAAATGTACGATACGTTTGCAGAACAGTATCACGGAAAACGAAGTTGTGAGCAGGAAAATCTGTGGAATCTCTACCTGGACCGGCCCATGATTGAACAGTTGACTGGCGAGCCGTCTGCAGGTTCCAGAGTGCTGGACCTGGGGTGCGGCAGTGGTCTGCTCTCGCGCGAATTCAAAAATAAGGGCCTGGACGTCTGTGGAATTGATTACTTAAAACATCTGATTAGGATTGCGCAGAAAGAGAATTCGGATATTGAGTTTGTTGTCGGGGATGTCGGTTCAACAGGCTTTCCGGATGAATCGTTTGATGCCGTTGTAAGCGGGCTTGTAATGCACTATATCAAAGACCTGGAACCGGTATTCAGTGAGGTGTCGCGAATTCTTAAATCGGATGGTATCTTTGTCTTTACAATGCACCATCCGTTTGACGAGGTAATGAAGATCAAGTGAGCCGGTGACAAATATGAAGCTGCAGCAGATCCGTACTTCCACAACAACGAGTATCACTGGACAATGCTTGATGGGATGGAGCTCCTGTCATATCACCACACCCTTGAGGATATCTCTGAAAGCCTTTTTCAGAATCGTTTTGCAATCGAACGAATTCTTGAATCCCGTGCCGCAGATCATCTTAAAAAGAAAAACAAACGGTTCCACGAACGGACAAATACATATCCTTCATTTTGCGGGTTTAGAGCAAGAAAGACTGTATAGCTCAAAATGATGGTATGACGGAGAAAGGCTTAAGCGTTTTGTCGGTTGCTGGCGAGTGGTTAATGGAAACTCAAAAAAGATAAATTTCTTGCAGTTATGCATTACTTTCTTATACTTCTTTTCTTCAAATTAAACTTTGTCCGGACCGTTATTGAAAGCGGGGGCGGAGCTTGAAAGATCTTTTTGGGAGACGGTTTTATGAAGGGTTGTCTGGGAGTTGCGGTGGTGGTAATTCTGGCTGTAGTTATTGGCGGATACTGGGTCTATTCAAAAAAAGACGATATTATGAAAAGCGTGGGCGATTCAGTTAAAGAAATGATGACTCTTCCGGAATATGCATCAAAGGACGCGTTGTACAAGAAGTATGAAGATCTGCTCAAGTCCGTGGATGCATGCGTGGAGAAGAGCGATTCAGGAACAGCCCTCGCCGATGAGCTGAAAAAGATTGACGTTCCCGCGGAACTGGTTTACATGGCACTGGAAAAAGAAGGAGAGAGTGGCAAAGACAATAAAATTGAAGTGATTAAGAAATATTCAGACGACGGCGGACACAGCTACAAGATCATCGGCGAAAGCGGCTGTGGTCAGGTCGGCGGCAAAGATGTGCTGATTATTCAATACAGCATCAGCAAACTTAAAGATATTAAGAACTGCCTGATCTATCTTGAGTATGACAAGCAAGCTGCAGAGGCGGCATTTAAGGAAAAGGCAGATGCCAAAGACAAGGCAGAAGACAAAGCAGAAGACGCTCCGGCTGAAGAAAAGACCGAAGAAGCAGCTCCGAAAACCTCAGATGCTGCAACCGAGTAAAGCAGACAATCTGAAATAAGGTTTTTCATATGAAAACATCCTTTATTGAAACCCTTCTCCCGGCACCGGTGGACGGCGGTTTTCGTCGGGATGATTTCTGGATCTGGTGCGGATCCGTTATTAAAAGCGATGACGGACAGTTTCACATGTTTGCGTCTGCGTGGGAAAAGACGGTTGCCTTCAATCCCAACTGGCTGACCAGCTCCCGGGTGGTTCGTGCCGTGAGTTCAACGCCTGAGGGACCGTATACGTATTGTGAAGACGTGCTTCCGCCCCGGGGCGCTGCGTTCTGGGACGGACGCATGACTCACAATCCTACCATCCACAGATGCGGCGAAACGTTCCTGCTCTTTTATACCGGCAGTACATTTGATGAGCCGCCCCCAACCGCAGATCAGCCGGTTTCACCTGAGCTGCGGCTCAAGGCCAGGGCCAATCAGCGAATCGGCCTGGCAACCGCGGATTCTCCCTGCGGTCCGTGGAAACGGCCGGACCGCTGTGCGCTGGACGTTCGGCCCGGCAAGTGGGATCAGCTGCTTACAACCAATCCGGCTCCCTGTGTCCTGGATGACGGCCGCATCCTGCTGCTCTACAAATCTGCTGAGCATGACAATTCCGCGATTCAATACGGCGTGTCCATGGCCGAATCCCTGGACGCGCCCTTTGAACGCATCGGTCCGGACGGGCCGCTCACCTTCAAGGATCCCTCCATTCGGTACGAAGACGCTTATGTCTGGCATCAGGATGGAATGTTTCAGATGATCTTCAATGACATGACCGGCAAACTGACCGGCGAGGATCATGCAGGTGCACACGCGGTCTCTGAAGACGGAATTCACTGGCAGCTCAACAATCCTCCCAAAGCATACTCCCGCAAGGTGCGCTGGGCAGACGGCCGGGAAACCGTACAGGGTTCCTTTGAGCGTCCCCAGCTCCTGATTCAGAACGGAAAACCCACCCATCTATTTGCAGCAACAGCCGACGGTCCCGGCGGATTCTCCAATGCAGAAAATACCTGGAATATGGTCATTCCGCTGGAAAACGAATAATCCAGCAGATACGCTCTCAGAAATAATTTGACAAAAGACGTGTATTCATGTATAGTTTGTGCTGGATTGTAATTTTTGTCGAGGAGTGAATAGATGACGTTCCTGAATCGGATTTATATCTTTTTTCTTGTAACAATTGCTTTTGTAATCATCAGCTTTCCTTTTAGTTGGCAAATTTACAAAGAACTTGCAATGAAAAGAGGATCACGGAGGTATGTTTATGTAAGTGTTCTGTGTCAAATTCTGGTAGTGATGGCCTTGGGAAAAGTTTTTTATTTCTGGGAAAAGTTTAAACAGGGAGGTTTGTCATGGG
The DNA here is from genome assembly GCA_964524955.1 of uncultured Planctomycetota bacterium. GTDB lineage: Bacteria > Planctomycetota > CAZGEP01 > CAZGEP01 > CAZGEP01 > CAZGEP01. The sequence continues at coordinate 19,224 of CAZGEP010000083.1, forward strand.
AATTGATGATCGGTATTGGATTTCTTATTGCTGGCGGGATTATATCTCATTATTTTACGGAGTTCGTATTTCAGTATGCAGAGCCATCAGACTTGCAGCAGGAGATTCAGGGTTTGCTATATAAACCTCCGGCAAAGAGCATAGACGGATTCTGCAGGATGTTATCGTTTGAAAAGATAAGCGAAATATATGAAAAGTCGGGATGCGCTAACAGTACGGTATTACAAGTTCAGGATACCTTACTTGGCGGAATTTAATCTGACACACATTTACGTTTCATTGG
>CAZGEP010000084.1:0-19496 GCA_964524955.1 uncultured Planctomycetota bacterium
TCGTTATGTATATTCCACCGGATACCGAACTTTGAAATTCCTATACAGTAAATTAAAAGATGTCTCCGATCTTTTCCACGGCCAGCATGCTGCCGCTTACCACGCGCACCACCCGCACGCGTTCTCCGTTTTTAATTTCCTCTTTGTTTTCTGAAACCGCATCCAGGGTCATAAGATTTCCCTGAAGCGCGATCTGAACCTTCCCCGTACTCTCCGCAGGAATGCGCAGGTAAACCGTTCCTTCCTGCCCCACAGCATTCTCCATCTTCAGCGTTCCGCTGGACTGAAGTTTCTTCATCATGGTAAAAAGACGGGTAATAATCCACATGGTAAAGAACCCTGCAAGAGCTGCGCCCAGGACCGACAAAAATGTCCCGAAGTGGCTCTCTTTAGACATGGCCAAACCCACAATCCCGAACATCATAAAAAAGGCTGTCAGACTGTGAAAAGACAGGTAGGTAAAACTGGTATCTGAGTCTCCCCCGAAATCACCATCCAGGTCTCCAATGTCGGCTTCTCCGACATCCGCTTCCCCATCTGCACCGAAAAACTGAAGGATTGTTTTAATCACAAAGAGCAGACCGCCGACAGACCCACAGAAGAAAAAGATTTTCTCAACGACCGTCAGGCTCTCAAAGAATTCACCCATGGCTGATTCCTCCCCGGTTAGACTGTTCCTGAATTTCTGATTATACTGATTATACTGATTATATCGAGTTATTATATATTTTCTGTTTGCAGCTCATAATGAAAAATTAAAAAAAATTTCAATTTTATTTCTTGCCGGAATCAGACTTTTTACTCATGCGGGCTTTTAAATCAGCCAGCTCATCTTCCACCGCCTGGTCGCGCTTGATCCGGTTGAAATTATCCTCCAGTCCGTCCCCCTGAAGCTCCGCTCTGGCCTCGGCTTCATTGACCTGAAGCTCAATATTTTCTTCAAACTTCTCAAAGCTCTCGAACCCGCGGATAATGCTCTCCGCACTGCTCAGCCGATCGATGTGACGCCGGATCTTCTGGGTATTGTTCGCCAGTTTCTGCCGAGTTTCTGCCGCGCGTTTCTTTGTCAACAGCGTCTCTCTTTTGGCCCTGGCCTCCTGAACCTTATCTTCCAGCATGCTCAGTTCTTCGCGAAGTTTCTCAGCCAGCTCGGTTCCCTCTTTAAGCTGAACAGCAAGATCTTGCTTACGATTTTCAATCTCCTTCTTACGCAGCAGTGCTTTTTTAGCGAGTTCGTCGTCCTTCTGTTCAATCGCAATTTCCGCATTCTTCTGCCAGGATTCAACCTCTGTTTCAGCTCGCTGCAGCTTCTTTTCCAGCGATTTTCGTGTTGCTATGGCTGAGGCAGTATTCTTACGCATCTCAGCAATGGATTTCTCCATTTCCCGAATAATCTGGTTTACCATTTTTTCCGGGTCTTCTACACCATCCAGCATATCATTAATGCTGGCACTGATAATATCCCTGATCCGTTTAAAGATAGCCATCACACACCTCCAAAAAAGAGTACGTTTATTTGATTGCATCGCATGTCTTACAGGTATAAATGCAAGAAGAGTGCCAATTATTTCTTGAGCACATAATACATTATTTTTCATTTACTTACATCTACCTTAAACCATGTCACTACTCAGTTATCATGGTGATTAACACCTTGCATGTGGTTTTTTCCACCATTTTACGGTTGTCATCATCTCTCTTTTCTGTATAATCGTGTTTAAATGCAAAAAATAATTCTTTCTCAAAGGACAGGCCATATGGAATTTCAAGGGGTTGCCGAAAGCGAAACCATGCAGAGCCTGCTCACCGAATGCCTGAAGTATGCCCCGGTCAACCGCCCTGTTCTAATCCGGGGAGAACGGGGAACCGGAAAGGAACTACTTGCACGGTTTATTCAGGCCAACAGCCCACGAAACGACCAGCCATTTGTTTCCATCAACTGTGCTGCAGTCAGTGAAGAACTATTGACAGCGGAACTATACGGTCATGAAAAAGGTGCCTTCACTGGTGCCGATCAGACCAAAATCGGAAGACTGGAGCAGGCGGACAAGGGAACCCTGTTTCTCGATGAAATCGGAAACATGTCCGTGACGTTTCAGCAGAAGCTTCTTCGGGTGATGGAATACCAGGAATTCGAGCGAATCCGGGGAACCCAGACGATCAACGTGGATGTACGAATCATTTCCGCAACCAATGCCAACCTCGAAGAACTGATGGCGGAAAATCTCTTCCGCAGCGACCTCTATGACCGACTGACCTTTGCGGAACTGAAAATTCCGGCTCTTCGCCGCAGAAAGAAAGACATCCCTCTGCTCATTGTTCATTTTGTCAAAATGCTTCACGAGGAAATCCCCAATCTTCAGCAGAAGACCTTTGACCGGGAAACGGTCCGCATGATGATGGAGTATTACTGGCCCGGAAATATCCGCGAACTGAAAAATGTGGTAGAACGGCTCTATCTCGGACCGACCGGAGATGAAATCACCCCGTCAGATCTTCCGCCGGAAGTCAGCGGATTGGAAATCACCGGCGATTCGTTTCATGAAAAGGTCGAGGAGTTCAAAAAGAAACTGATTACCGAAGCACTGAAAGATACAGGAGAAAATCAGAAGAAAGCCGCGGACAAACTGAAAATGAGCTACGATCAGTTCCGGCATTACTACAAAAAATTCCAACCCTCCTGAAGCGGTATTCTTTTTGAGTTTAAAACTTGAATACCCGGTACACCTTTGGATAATTACAGTCTTTCATAGCTCATTTAGTCCTTTTCCCGGATTTTCTTAAATGGAATGCTCGATTAAAGCGATTTTCTTTGACATCGACGACACGGTCTACTCCACAACTAATTTTGCCGAGAGTGCCCGGCGAAGCAGTGTGCGGGCCATGATCAACGCCGGGCTGAAGATCGACGAGGAGACCTGCTACCAGGAACTGCTAGAAGTCATCAACGAATTCCCCAAAAACTACAGCCAGCATTTTGACAAGCTGCTTCTGCGGCTTCCCCAGCCTGCGATCGCAAATATGAACCCATCGTTAATTGTCGCCGCCGGGATTGTTGCCTACCATGATACCAAATTTCGCCAGCTTCTTCCCTATGAAGACTGTATTGAAGTGCTCAAAATCCTTACGACTACGAATCTGAAGCTGGGGATCATAACATCCGGACTTGCCATTAAGCAGTCGGAAAAGATTATCCGTTTAGGCCTTAACAAATACATTGACAACAGTCTGGTCTTTATTTCTGACCAGATGGGCATATCCAAGCATAACATTAAAATTTTCCAAATGGCCTGCAATCACGCTGAAGTAGCAGCACATCAGACCATCTATGTTGGAGACAACGCAGCCGTTGATGTGGACTTTCCCAACCAGACGGGCATGATTACGGTACTCAGCAAACGAGGCGGAAAGTATTTGAGTGTAGAAAGCACAACCAATCCCCACCACGTAATCCAGAACTTCTGGGACCTGTTGGAAATTTTAACAGGCGTATACAAACTTCAGGTTGAATACTAAGAAACCCCTGCCCCCCTTCTTCCGGTAGAATAAATGATACCCGATTTTCTCTATTCATTCAACACATCAGATGCAAACCGACTATATAATGCCATGAACAGAAAGACGTTACTGAGAACAGGCCCTTGTATTCACCCCGTAGGACGATTGATAAAATCATGTGCGGGGACTGTTTCGCTTTTGCTGCTGAGCCTTGCCGCCGGATGCGGTGGTCCCAGGCAGACTCATCTGGGCAAACGAATTGAGCTTGAAATGATTCAGTACAAAGGACCGGTACAAGCAGACAAACCTGTGCCAACGCTCAAACCAGGATTGATCCGTTCGCCGGATCCAATCCGCAATATCGATGATACGGCTCTCAAACCGGATGAAGCCAACAAAGACATTGACGTTAAGATCGTTGAAAAATGGTTCAACGCGAACAAGGTATTCTTTACAGTTCTTTTCAGAAATGTAACCGGCAAGGGCGCACGAAAACGACTCTATGTGCTGGGTTATGACAAAAACGGACGACTGACATACAACGACAACAAACCGCAGTATTTTCAACCCCGGGAACAGATATTAATGACATACAACTTCAACCGCTCAGGAAACATCACTAAATGGATTATAACCGTACTCTGAGAAACGCCATTCTCTTTCTCTTTATATTCTGGCTGGCGCTCCCTGCACGGTCATGGGCAGAAGATGATGCAGCCAAGATCACCGGGTTCAAAATCGTGCCTGCACCGGACAATCCAGATGCCGTGATATTTAAAATCCGACTCAAACCCGCCTACCCGGAAGGCAAAACCGCAGAAATTCCGCTGGCTGGATTTGACGAGGAAAGCATTTCCATTTTCAGTAAAAACAATACGATTCACGTGATTATGGATATGGTTCTAAAGGAAGGCCTCACGTACAAATACAAAGAAGAATTTGATTTCATCTGCGGTATCGACCTTAAAGAAAAAAAAGGAAGCCACCTGAACCCGGAAAAACAGTTCACGGACGAAGGACGCCAAATCAAATCCACAAGAATCATAATTACCGGTAAAGAGCCGGTCTTTTATCAATATGACGGCATTGACCGGGATACCAAATCCGGGGAAAACATTGAGCTTCAATTTCGGATACAGAAAGCCAAAGAGGATAACGGTGAGGGCGTGGTATCGCAGGTAGAGATCGACATGCTTGACATCGGTCTTAAGCCCTATGATGTATCTGAAGCCCCAGACAACCGCCTTGAAATAACACACGATGACCGCCCCCGAACGGTCTTTTACACCATGAAGCATATCCCTCCTGCCGAAGCCAATCGGATTGTATCTGGATATCGTTCCATTACAGGAAATATCCAGATTGCCAACGACACAAACAGTCTGGTCATCTCAGACAGCCATGAATATGTGCAGAACATCCTGGACACACTGGAAATGATTGATCAGCCAATTCCCCAGGTGCTGATCGAAGCAAAAATCTATGAGATATCATGGCGCAAGAATGAACGATTCGGTTTTAACTGGGGTTTCAGCGGAACCCAGGATACGGAGAAATTCCTCTCCGGAAACATCAAGGCAGGCAGGGAGAGTACGAGCGACCTGAATTCAGGAATCAATACGGTTTTCGGGCGTTTAAGCGAAACAAGTCTGCGAAAATTCAATCTCCAGCTGGATATGCTTGCCGGTAAAGATCGTGTTAACCTGCTGGCCACACCGCGAATCCTTGCACTGAACAACAAACCGGCCCGTTTTCATGCCGGTGAAAAAATACCCGTCCGAAAAATAATTCATACCTTTACCCAGGCAAACACATCACGCAGACATAAAAACATGCAGTACAAAGACGAAGTCAATGACCTCTGGGATACGGATTTCCAGGATGAGGATAACTATACAGAAGATTCCTCGGATGAATCAACCTCCACATCCGTACGGGTTGCTGAACAATACATTGACACAGGAATCACACTGAATGTAACCCCAAAGATCGTCGGCGGGAAAGAAATCATACTGAACATTATTCCCAAAGTATCGGAAATAGCAGGCTGGAAAGAAGACTCGGATGTCCCGGTCATCAACTCCCGGGAAGTAAATACCACGGTCAAAATCTCTGACGGAGACACCATCCTGATCGCGGGCCTCTTTAATGAACAGGAAGTGCTGAGCCGCAGAGGCATTCCAGGCCTCAAGGACATTCCCGGAGTCGGCAGGCTTTTTCAACACGCCGCCAATTCCGGCAAGAAAACCGAAGTCATTTTTATTTTACGAACCTTTATCATACAGCCATAGACAACGGGTATTGCCATGACCCCTTCAAAAACGCCTGCAGCCATGATTATCCTTATTCTGAACCTTTCGCTGTTCATCAACAGCGGCTGTGAGAAGAAGAACTCTGTCACCCCTCTTCGAAAAACAATACAGAACGAAATCAGCCAACACAACAAAGCCATTCATACCAATGGGAAATCGACGACCTGCCGGCTGGGATATGATACCATGGAATTCGACATCGCACTCAAAGATACCGGTGACAAGGAGTTTATTACCGTTTTTTATCCACTCCGACATATCCTGCCGCATGAAGCCAACCGGATCATTGCCCCCCAACTTTCGTTTATTGGCAAGAGCCGAATCGCTTCAGAACTAAACAGCCTGGTAATCTCTGACAAAGCCGTCTTTGTCAAAAACATCATCAAAACCCTGCGTCTGGCGGATCAACCCATACCACAAGTGCTGATCGAAGCCCGGATACTCGAAGTCACGTGGAAAAAGAATGAGAGATTTGGATTTAACTGGGGCTTCAAAGGCACACAGGATACAGAAAAATTTCTTAACGGAAAGATACAGCCGGGCGCTTCAGGAAACGGACCGATCGCTTCCGGCATTTCCGCTGTCTTCGGCCGCCTGACCCCGGACAGTATGCGAAACTTCAACTTCCAGCTGGACATGCTTTCCGGAAAAGACCGCGTGAACCTTCTGGCGTCTCCCCGCATTCTGGTCTTGAACAACAAGTGGGCAAAGTTTCATTCCGGCAGCAAAATACCGGTCAAAAAGATACTCAACCAAGAGACAAAAACAACCGTATCCACCCACAGCGCATCCAGAGACTACAAAGACACCTTTGACGATATCTGGGACAACGACCGTAACGACAAAGATGATTATACCGATGACAGCACCAACCATTCGGGGTCTTCAAACACAACAATCAGCGAACAGTTTATTGAAACCGGAATTTCCCTGACGGTAACCCCCCAAATCATCAATCGCAAAGAAATCATCCTTAACCTCTCCCCCAGCGTTTCGGAAATTACCGGCTGGCGTGCGGGAACAGAAATGCCCATAATGTCAACACGAAACATGAATACCACAGTACGGGTAGCAGACAAGGACACCATTCTGATTGCCGGCCTGTTCAAAAAGAACGAAACCGGCTCCTCCAAAGGTGTTCCCGGACTGCGCAGAATTCCGGGAGCCGGCGAACTCTTCAAGTCCCGGAACAAAAGCCGAACCAAAACTGAAGTCATCTTTCTGCTCAAAACCCGGCTGATCCTGCCTGGGTCATTCGACACAAAAACCCCTCTGCCCAAACCGCGCAAACCAGCTCCCAATAGCGAACCGCCCGTCAGACCGTAATGGAAAACGAGAACCCTTTTCAACAATCAGAAACCTTTTTTTTCTGACAATGCTTACTTCTCTGCTTGTGCATAATCTCAGTATTGCCCAACGACTCCAGGCTCAGACAGATCGTTGACAGATTGTCTGAAAAAGAAATCACGAGAATAAACGCCTGTTGAGCATCGACGATTAATCGCCGTTACCAAAAAACTTCTTTGCCTTGATTTCATAGATTTCAAGGTCTGCATCGGAAAAGAGTATAAAACGAATTTCATTGAACTGTTCAAGATATGGGGATTTGGCCACCGCGTTCAGGGCAATACCGCAAGCCTGTTCTTTGGGATAGCGATAGGCGCCGGTACTGATGGAAGGAAAGGAAATGGAGGTGATTCGTTTTTCCGCAGCCGCCTTCAGGGAGTTCAGGTACGCGGATTGCAAAAGTTCCGGTTCGCCGTGCTGACCGTCTTGAAAGACCGGCCCCACGGTATGAACCACGTATTCTGCCGCCAGGTTCGCACCTGTTGTTACAACGGCCTGTCCGGTCGGGCATCCACCATCCCGATCGTGAATAACCCGGCATTCCTCAAGCAGCTCCGGGCCGGCAACCCGATGAATGGCACCGTCGACTCCTCCGCCACCGAGCAAAGTCGTATTGGCAGCATTCACAATGGCCTGAGTATTCTGTTGGGTAATGTTTCCGTGGAGCAGAAGGATTCGTGTGCGGGAAAGCGTGAATTCCATAGACTGTTCCGTTTCAGGAAAAACCGAACATGTTGTCGAGTACAGTATTCAGATGGGTGTGTTTTCGGAGTCGTTTTTTCTTTTTCTGAAGGACAGTTGCATAAAAGGACGGGAACTTGGAAAGGATCTGCCGGAACTGATTTTCGGTAAGACTCAGCACTTTGACATCATCCCGTGCGCGTACAGTGGCGGTTCTACGGACGTTTTCCATTAACGCGATCTCGCCAAAGATATCCACGTCCTCCAGCACGGCCAGACGCTTTTTCTTCCGGTCCAGCACCTCCACAGACCCGGAGAGAAGAATATAAACGGTGCGTTCGTCCGTACCCACGAGTATAATGTCTTCACCGCGCGAGAAATGTTCAATATCGCCCTTGACCAGCGAGCTCATCAGCGTGGAGTCCGTTGTTTCAGTAAAAAAGTTAACCAGTTTATAGAGGTTTTCCTCCACCACATCGGGCAGCCGATACTGGTGATAAAGGTCTTCGTCCATGACAAATAGAATGACATCGGTCTGGGCAGCTACCGTGGCCTTGCGTTTGCGATCCGGCGAGAGAATGGCTAACTCGCCGAAAAAATCACCTTTTTCATACTCATTAACTACAATTCCCTGCTTCTGAATCTGCACCAGGCCCGAAAGGATAATAAAGAACTCATCGCCCCGTTCTCCCTCTTTAACGATGTGAGTGCCGGCATTGACCTTGCGGATGCTTCCTTTTTTGAGTACTGCGTTGATTTCGTCGGCCGACATTCTATCAAATAATTCGGTGCTTTTCAGGGTTGAGGCATATTCCGTTTCCTTACGTATGCCTTTTCCCTTGTAAAGGATCTCGGTCTGCCCCTCACCGGCGATTTTCATTCCTTTGTATGTCCCGGTTCTGTCCGGGATGTGATTGAGCCGGAGTTTTTTCTTTATCTCATCCGGGAGTTTATGCAAGTCGTCAATTGATGTATGAATTTCTTCTCCCCCGGCTTCGTGAATAATCAGGTCCGCGTCCCACAGAAAGTCAAGAAGTACTTCCCGGCGCTCCGGTGTAATGATCCCCTTGCGATAAATCTCTTCAATCACCTTGGGATTGTACAAGGTATCTCCGGAGATACCAATGCTCAGTCTTTCCCCGTTCTCTTTGCGGTAAAAAACCACCATTCGGCCCGTGGGAATGGGATGAAAGGAATAGTCAAATTTAATAAATACACCGTCCATACCCGGTATTTTCCGTTCCCGACCCGGCTTGAGTTCGATAAAATCAACCAGCTTGGCAAATTCAGATTGCGGCAGACAGGTTACAGCTTCGGCCTTTCTCAGAAAACTGTCGAAGATCACCCGCGAGGTAAGCAGCTTGATTTTTTCTGCAGCCATGATTCGCTGAATCAACCCCGCGTCATGATCGCTGTGTGTATGGGTAAGGATAATATGCTTGACATCGCTTCTGGAGATACCCAGCTGACGCATGAACTGAACCGATTCCGCGATCATGTCCACGCCAATTCCACGGCCTCCGGCCCAGATAATGCTGCTGGTGGCATGTTTTTCCGTAGCAAAACCGGTTCCCGCACCGATAAAGGTTACGCCAAATTCCGGAGGAATAAAAGGCTTTCGCTGCTGCCTGCCCTCAACCCGGACATGTTCGTTTTCCGTCAAATCTACATCAAAGCATTCTCCATCTTGGGTTTCCAGCTGAAAAAAACAAGGGCGAGGCTGTTTCACCTTTAATTGTTTGCCGCGGTTTTGCACCACCGACTCGCCGCTGGCATCAAATAAAGTGAAATCCAGCAGATCAAGTACTTCGCGTTTGGATCGCTTAAACAGTTTTGAAAAACAGAGGCATTCGTTGTGTGTAATTGAACTGTTCACCCAGGCCCGGGCAATGTCCTTCAGATCTTTTTCAGAGAGGGAATCAAAACCAGGCATCAGATTCAAAATTCCCCTGACAACCCTGTTGAATTTCCAGTGCGCCTTCATCATTTCGTTAAATCGCTGCCGAAGACCTGTTACATGACTGATCCGCCGGTTGATGTACTTGGCAAATTCCATTTTCGAGACATTCTCCGGGACCAGCCTGTCCGGAAGCATTGAGTACAGAAGTTCACTCATGGCTGGTCCAAACAGAGCTTCACTGATAATTTCCTTAATTCTGCGCCCCTGACTTCTGGTGCAGATAAAGCGGAAGGTATCGTTGCCTTTTTTAAGAAATAAATGGACGTAAAAGAGAAATTCAACGTCAATCAGATTCCGTCCCTGACGAAGTGTTCGCAGGGTTATAACGGTAAAATCCGGGAAGGTTCCTGTCTTAATCAGGGGTTTGACAATCTCAGAGGGACACCCGAAAAGCAGACTGCCAAAGCCCTTGATCTGAACCAGTTTGGAATTTGGGGCCAGTTTGGTAATTGTATATGATTTACCAGCCATCGGTCCTGCCGAAGCAAACAGGGTTGTTGTGCGGTTTACGAGAAAAAAATATTATAATCTTCATCCGGCAAAATGAAACATTTTTATGTTTTTTTATACTCGATTTTGCATTTTGTGGTCTAACACCCCAGTCTATACGGATATACACAGGAAAGTGATTTTTTTATTTCACGAGCCGTTTCTTTATGTAAGGTGCGCTGCCTTATGCCCTGGCGCAGGCCACGGTATTCTTAAGCAGCATATTTACGGTCATGGGGCCAACTCCGCCCGGAACCGGTGTGATCATTCCGGCCCGTTCTGCGGCAGCGTCGAATTCCACGTCCCCCACGGTCTTTTTCATGGGCTTTCCTGTTTTCTGGCTCAGAACAGGATTCCCGTCTTCATCCAGCTTGGGAACACGGTTGATGCCGATATCAATAACCACAGCACCTTCCTTGACCATATCGCCCTTGATCAATCCGGGAACACCGCACGCGACAAAGAGTACATCGGCTCTTCGCGTGTGAAAGGCCAGGTCCTGAGTAGCGATATGACAACAGGTCGGTGTAGCCGAGGCATCCAGGGATTCTAACATCATCATGAGGATGGGTTTGCCCACGATTTCGCTGTGGCCCACTACAACCACTTCTTTGCCCTTAAGGTCAATACCTGTGCTTTTTAAAAGCAGAACCGCTCCCATGGCTGTACAGGGAGCAACACTGGCTGTACCGGAAAAGAGCTTACCCAGGTTGGAGGGATGAATGCCTTCCACATCCTTGGCTGGTAAAATTTCCTGCTGAAGAACGCGGGAGTCCATTCCATCAGGCAGGGGCATCTGCAAAATGATACCGCTTACGCTGTCATCGTTGTTCAATTTGTGAATATACTCAACCACCTCATCCTGTGTCGATTCGGCGGCCAGTTCATGGAGAGTGTATTCAATGCCCATGTCTTCGCAGCTCTGTTTCTGGTTGCGGATATAGACTCTGGAAGCGGCATTTTCTCCGACCTGAACGGCAGAAAGAGACGATACGGTTCCGGATGCTTTGAGTGCTTCGATTTCCTGTTTGAGTTCCGCCTTCATTTCCTCGGCGACCTTGTTCCCATCAATAATCTGTGCTGCCATCCTGATAATCTCCTTACAAATTCAAATTAGCTGACAAAGGCTTCATAGGCCCACTGGTCCCATTCTTCATTGACTCCGATACCATGCAGATCGGGGTAGTTTTTGGCAATCAACCCTCGTTTCGAACCGCCGAAGAGTTTTTTCATCTTATTTGCCTCGGCCACGATCAAATCCTTATCACCGGTGGGCATAACACGCTGAATATCCACAGGTGAGTACAGACAAACCTTGAGGCTGCTTAGTTTCCCGGCCAGGCGTTCGATTCCGTACAAGGCGGGCTGGTCAAACTGAAGAGCATTTACACCGGCGTCCGCCAGATGATCAATGATCTCCCAGATATTTCCGCAGGAATGCATAAGGACATCCATTCCCCGCTCATGCGCGGCACCGCAGAGCCGTTCGAAGATGGGTTTATAAATATCCAGCCACATATCCGGGCTGACCAGCAGCGCCTGCTGGGTGCCCCAGTCTTCACAGAAAAAGATTCCGTCTGCTCCCGAGTCCGCCAGTGCATGAATCACTTTTTCGATAAGCCCCGTAATCATCCCGTGAAGCCGGTCGATATTCTCACGCTCCAGAACCAGATCCTGAAAATAATTTTCCATCTTGCGCAGATACCGGCAGATGGCAAACGGAAAGCCGGGCACGCCGCCCAGACGGTACCGATCCGGGGTTTCCGAGAAAACCCGTCGAATATCTTCGTACCGGGACGGATCGGCCAGATCCGGTGGCTCATACGTATCCAGCTGAGACCAGTCTTCGAGCGCAGGTTTGAATATTTCACCCCCCGAACAACCACCCTTCATCCGAAACCAGACATTCCCCCAGATATCATCGTAATATTCAAACTCCCCTTCAGTCCACCTGCGCAGCCTGGGATCGCTCATGCCTCCCACGCCCTTCTGGCAGAAGTCATTCAGCCGTCCACCACTGAATTTAAAGGCAATTCTCTCTGCACCGTCAAAGTTCAAGTTCCGTTTGACCACCTCTCTGGAAGTCATAAAAACCCCTTAGCAAAAAAAATTACTTGCAAAACAACGACAAAGAAAGTATATAAACCTCTTTGATCCGAAAGCAACGAATTGTAAACAACTAATTTTCAATCGCAATAAAAAAAGCAAACCATTATGATAACCATCATTGATTACGGCATGGGTAACCTGAAAAGCGTGTACAACGCTTTCAGGCTCTACCAGGATGACATTGAAGTATCGGCAGACCCCAAACGAATTTCCGCAGCTGATGGCGTGGTCCTGCCCGGAGTCGGTGCATTTTTCCGGGGCATGGACAATATCCGCAAACTCGGAGTCATCGACACCATCCGGGATGTCGCAGACCGAAATGTCCCCCTGCTCGGTATCTGTCTGGGCCTGCAGCTCTTTTTTGAACACAGCGAAGAACACGGCGGCAGTGAGGGACTCGGCCTGGTCCAGGGTAATGTCCTGCAGTTTCAGATCACGGACCTGAAGGTTCCGCAGATGGGCTGGAATACGGTACAGTTTCCCCGCAGTGACAATCCGCTCTTCACGGACATTGATTCGGAAAGCTATTTTTATTTCGCGCATTCGTTTTACGTAAATCCAGTGGACCCGGACATCACTGCCGGAATTACCGAATACGGAATTTCCTATACATCGTCCATCCGCAAAGAAAACCTTTATGGAACCCAGTTTCACCCGGAAAAAAGTTCCAGGGACGGACTTCAGATTATTTCCAATTTCTGTTCTATCGTGAATCAGAAAAAACGTTAACCCCATTATTTCGGGATACCGCATACATGCTTGCCAAACGAATTATTCCCTGTCTGGATGTCAAAGACGGCCGCGTGGTCAAAGGCACCCACTTCAAGAACCTTCGGGATGCAGGTGATCCGGTGGAAGCCGCCGCCATGTACAGCCGTGAAGGGGCGGACGAACTTGTATTCCTGGACATCACCGCCACGCTCGAGGCCCGGGAAACCGTGGCAAACATTGTATCCTCGGTCGCAAAAAAAGTATTTATTCCCTTTACCGTCGGCGGCGGCATTCGAACGGCTCAGGACATGCGCCAGATTCTGACTGCAGGAGCGGATAAAATCTCCGTAAATTCTGCTGCAGTACGCAACCCTTCCATTATCGAAGAATCCTCGAAAATCTTCGGCAGTCAGTGCATTGTGGTGGCCATTGACTCCAAATGGATTGATGACCACTGGGAAGTCGTAATCAATGCCGGAACCAAACCCACAGGCATTGAAACCGTTACCTGGGCCCGAAAGGTAGAAGACCTCGGTGCCGGCGAAATACTGCTTACCAGCATGGACGCGGACGGAACCAGGGACGGGTATGACATCCCGGTCACACGTGCTGTGGCTGAAGCGGTATCGATTCCTGTAATCGCCTCGGGCGGTGCCGGAAAACTCGAACACATGTCTGAAGTCCTTACCAAAGGCAAAGCCGATGCCGCACTGCTCGCATCCCTGGTTCACTACGGGGAAACCACCATTGCGGAAATCCGCAGTCATCTCTCTGAAAGCGGCGTATGCGTACGAAATCACAAAGAATAAAGACCGGCGTTCATGTCAGCTCTGCCGGAGGCATATACAAAGCGGTCGAACGTGCAGCCGAACTCGGATGCGACTGTTTTCAGATTTTCACCGGCAATCCCCGGGGCTGGGAATCCGCACCACCGCCCCCGGAAGACATGGAGAAATTCCGCACCCTTCGAACTGAACGCGGTATTTCACCCGCTGTCGGACACGTCACCTATCTGATCAACCTGGCATCCTCGGATGCTGACATCTCAAAAAAATCCGTAACCGCCCTGGCCCGTGAACTGAAAACTGCATCCGACCTTGGGCTCGAATACTTTGTCGTACATCTGGGCAATCACAAAGGCGCCGGGATTAACACTGGCATCCGGAACGTTCAGAAAAATCTGAATCAGGCCATGAACAAGAGCGCGTCAACCGTCACCGTGCTGCTCGAGAATATGGCCGGCGCAGGAACTTCCGTCGGCAGCCGTTTTGAGGAAATCCAGCACATCATAGACGGCCTGGAGACTCCCGATCGTATCGGGATCTGTTTTGATACCTGTCACGCATTCGCGGCCGGCTATGATTTACGCGATACAGCAAGCGTCAAAAAGACGTTTCGAGAATTCAACACGATCATCGGCTTGAACAGACTCAAATGCATCCATGCCAATGACTGCCGGTTCAGGCTCGGAGAACATCACGACCGGCATCACCACATTGGACAGGGCTTTATCGGCAAACAAGGATTCCAGAGTATTGTAACACACGCCAAGCTGAAAAGAATTCCGTTTATTCTGGAAACCCCCAAAGAAGACGACATGGATCGCGAGAACATGAAACTCCTGCGGACGTTATCCCAAAAAAACTGACACAGGTACGGACTATTGTTTGAACTCAATCTCGGCACTATCCTTTTTCTGTATGTCTTTCTGACCATTGGCGTATTCTTTGTCTTCTGGCTGGTCTTTGAACACAAATCCTACGCAAACAAACGATCCAGGCAAAAAGAGGAAAACATCTGGAAGTGCTTTATCTGCGGAACCACTTACATTGACAGCAAAACCCCGGACTTCACCAAATGCCCGGAGTGCGGCTCCATCAACACACGCGAAGATCAGAAAAAAGAAGGGTAGAAAAGAGCAAACGATGCCCTTCAAGCATGTTTATTTTATAGAATTTTAACATGCCTGCATAATTCGTTGTTGGGTGACACCTGCGGCTCGATCCCGCTGGCAGTAGTCAGATTGTTCAGTTTCACACAATCACACAGTGTGTATGGTGCGGGCCGTTCATCCGGTGGCATGTCATTGGGGTTTCCATTAAACGCATCGTAATTCGAGAAGAGAAAGAAACCCTGATAGTCTTCGCGATGATTGCGGTCATCTACATCCAGTCCATCAACCGTAATTGTCGCAGGCATGAAACATGGATAGCCAAAATCATGCATCCCGTCATTATGTGCGTTGATCATGATTGGCAGGGAAACCTCCCCGCAGGCCGGAACCCACCGACAATTACGAATCTCGACATCTCCCTCCCACGTGCTTCCGTAGTCACTGCGGAAATTAATCAGAGAACGCCCGTACAGGATAGACTCTTCAATAGACAGCAATCCACGACCGATCGCATTGAGCCCCATGTGTCCAAGGCAACACCCTCGTATCGTGTAGGTTCCTGCAACCCCCATATGGGTATCCATACGGGAAAGCCTGCAATCTTCCAGAAGAATGTCTTTGCAGAAATTGGTATTGATCACTCCCCAGCGCGTTTTGTCGTGAATATGGTTCATGCGGCATTGCTTCATGGTAAAACCAGCGACACTGTGCGCCGAAACGTCATACGATCCCATTTTGACCGGCTTTTTTGCTGAACCGATGGTGGTGTAAATCTTGTGACCGGTAAAAAAACAATTCGATAACGTAACTGCACCACATTGCCCGATCCTCAGAAAACCGCTGTAGGGACACCCCACAGCGGTCTCTCCTACCACATAATGGGTCAATCCGTCGATCACAACATGCGAACGATTAATGGCAATATTACGGTTCCAGTAATTATACCCCACGTCATTCTTCATCCGGTTGGCAACGGTTGTAAAAACCCCTCCCTTGAGAATCAGCGGTTGCAAACTGACCGGGTGACATTTCATCTGTGTGATCTGGTCATAATTCCAGTCGATGTCACCTTGAATCGATCCATCCCGCCGCAAAATAAAACAGTCCCGTTGATCTGTCCCGTTGGATTGGTTCAATCCACGCCGTATGTATCGTTTTTTTCTCTCATTCTCAACATAGACGTATACATCCTGTTCTGGTTGCAGATCCAATCGTTTCTGATCCCGGTTAAGCTGCGCGATGTGAAGCGTTTCCTGCAACACCGGCGGCGGTACATAAAAGAGTGCTTTTTTATGATCCTCCACTTCGGTGTCGTCGATTGTAAAGCGGGAGGTGTTCCAGTCCGTATCCGTTTCAATCGTCACTGTCAACGCGCGTCTGCCAAGATGATAGGTGGCATCCGGAGTTGTTTTTACCGGTAAGCCATGTGTATTGGCATAGGTATGGGCATCGCAAATCGCAGGCAAGTCGTCTGCAACACCGTCTCCAACAGCACCAAATTGTTCATACGTGATATATTCGCTATCCGTTTTCATTCGTCATTCTTCATACGTTTCGGCAATTCTTTTTCGCTTTTTCCGAGCAGAGCTTTGCGCAGAGACTGAACGACCTGGCAGCCGACTTTTTCGGCTTTATCCAGCCAGATGGCTGATTTTTCCAAATCCTTTTTGCATCCGCGACCGCAGGCCCGCATGGTTGCGGCTTTCAGTTGGGCTGCGGTCAAGCCGCTCTGCGCAGCTTTTCGAACCCACTTGAAGGCTTCAGACAGGTTTTGTTTAATATCTTTCCCGCCGTGTTCAAGGATCACGGCCAAGCGGTATTGAGCAATATCCAGGCCCTGCTCGGCCGACATTTTAAGCCAAATCAACGCTTTTTCAGCGTCCTTGTCCGTGCCCCATCCCTGCAGGTATGCAAGGCCAAGATTGTATTGGGCTCTGGGCAGCCCCCTGGCAGCCGCTTTCTGAAACCATTTGAGCGCGGTTTCATAGTTTTGTGTCACTCCCTTGCCTGAGGTGTAGAGTTCTCCGAGTTTATTCTGGGCGGCCCCGTATCCCCTTTCCGCAGCCTTTTCATACCAGGACGCAGCTTCTGTAATATTTTTCTTGATCCCCTTGCCCAGGGCGTTCATATTGCCGAGAATGTACTGCGCTTGCGGGCAGGAATGATTGGCAGCCTTTCTGTAGTATATCAGTGCTTTTTTTATATCCCGCGTACGGAAATCGGACTCGGTATAAAAACGGCCCAGCTTGAGCATCGCCTTTACATCTCCCCGGCCGGCTGCTTTTTTTAGATCCTTTAAATCCGCAGCGCTGCATGCTGTGATGGAAATTACGACGGCAATCACCAGAAAACGAATCTTCATGGCCCCCTCCACAGAGGTTTACTGTTTGTAGATAATGATCTTGTCGTGTACCAGCAGCACGATATCATCACGCTTGTCGCCTGTGACATCGGCGCATATCATTTCGCGCGGATCTGCCCGAAAACGGTCTTTTTGTTTCTGGTAATGTTTTTTCTCAAAGATTTTGAATGCAAGCCGACGTTTGAGGGAATCACCGTTCCGCTCAATGATTTCCAGAAATTTATTCCGTATTTCAAGGAGAATCACGTCTTTTTTTCCATCTCCGTTCATGTCTCCGCACTCTACCAGGTACGGCACGGCATCCGCGAGTTCGGTTTCATAGGAATACAGTTCTTCTGTGGTAAAGCGCGGTGTATCGCTCAGAAAGAGACTGAATTTGCGTTTGCCGGAAATGATCAGATCGTCTTTTCCATCGGAATTAAAATCACGTGTACGCAGGACGGGCTGCTGATAGGACGGGATGTCTGTGTCGGAGATCCAGGTATATTCGTTGGCCCCGGTTGCTTTTTCGTATATTTCCAGCATGGATGCGGTTTCATTAAACATAATCAGCTCTGGAGTACCGCCTTTTTTCAAATCAGCAAAACCACAGGAAACGACTCGGGCGTCTTTGCGAATGGAATTGACCTGGAACTTGACCTCCAGGCTCTTGGCATCGGTCCATTCGAGCGACCGGATATAGTTGTCCGAACAGATAAAAAAGCAGTTCCCCGTTTTGCCGGGATTTCTGACGGAGTAGACATTGTTGGGCGTCAGCCCCTTGAGCATCCCCTTTCTCACGTTTCCATCCGTATCCGCGTTGATGTATTTTTCTCCCCGTTTTAGATACAGTTCCGGATCCTTGTACGGATAGAATACCAACAGGTCGGGTTCGGAATCCTTGTCCGCGTATACGACCGAAAGAGCAAAGGGTGCGCTTTTGAGTTTGGCCAACTCCACGGGATCGCCGTCAGCCCCCCCGTATGTGCGGTAAAGCAGTCGAATTCCTTTTTCGGAATGACGTGCCGCCAGGAGAATACCGTGTTTATTCTTTGCTTCAGGAACCAGGGTAAAGCTGAGCGGCTCGCCTGTTACAGGTATGGTTTTTGGAAAAGCAAATTTTCCTTTGGACAATGAGGTATATCCCAGAGTTTTCTCTTTTTTGGAAAGGATGACGACTTCGTTTTCCGTATCGCCGGCAATGTTTCCAAGTCCCATCCTGCCACCGCCAGCCAGAGTGGGAAAATCTCTGTCGTGTACGATCTGTCCTTTCTGGTGCGTGTAATTCGACAACTGAGATGAGTCAGGATTGGTAACAAGAATATCCGTCCCCTTTCCTTTGCGCAAGGTTCCGGAGACAACATCCCGTCCGTCTGCTTTGCCGCCGGAAAGCGGATAGTGACGGAGTTCGTATCCCATGCCGGTCTTTTCCCGTTTGAGTTTGTAGATTTTTAATCGTGAAGAAAGACGCAGCAGGGTAAAAAGCTCTACACCCGGTCGCTTGTCAAAATCAAAGACGTCCACAAATTTAATTCCCTGCAGCCGAATAAAGAATTCAGGCCCGAGTTTCCCGTTGTTCTGCTGAAGTCGCATCCGCAGCGGGTATTTGTTTTCAAAGGGAATCATGCACAGGTCGCTTTTTCCGTCATTGTTGAAATCACCGGTCATCAGGCTGTTGACTCGTCCTGCGACATCGTCGGTGAGAGTAAAACCCGTTGGCGGCGCCAGCCGGCCTTCTGCAGTCTGATAAAATAGTTTGACATCGGATTCACACAGCAACGCCACATCATCCCTTTTATCCGAGTTAAAGTCCGCGGCACAGATGGACCACTGCACGTTCTTACCGTCTTTAACTTCAAAGGTGTCTTTCTGCTCCCACTTGCCGTCACGGCCCTGAACAAATACCGCCATCTCCCGCGGATCTCCGTACAGGGCGATATCCGTGAGTCCATCGCTGTTGAAATCTCCCAGCGTATAACCGAAAATATGTTTTTCCGTAAAACACTCTTCTTTGCGAAACCAGCTGTCATAGGTAATCTTGTTTACGTCGTCATCACCGATTGCGGCCGGATCTTCTTGCGCAGGGGTTTCCAGGCGCAAATATATCTCAATAACCGCCTTGCTGTTATTAATCAGAACAATATCCTTACGACC
>CAZGEP010000085.1:0-19459 GCA_964524955.1 uncultured Planctomycetota bacterium
CAACTCAAGCCATCTTCAACTTATCCCACAAACTTTGGGACGTTATCAATATCTTCACATAAAAGCGTACAAACTGTTTTAGATCCGCGCTTTGAAATCCCTGGTTTCTATTTACTGAGCCAGGGTCACCCGCTCGTTCAGATGTTACCTTCTTGAATCTGCGTGCTGACCCATGGAATGATTTCATCCAATGCATCTTCCAGCGTTGTTTGAGCCCTGAAGTCAAGTTTTTCCAGAGCTTTAGATGTATCAGGAACCCGTTTCTGAACATCATACAAATAGGGTTTGTCGCTGACAATCGAAAACGGTTTGTCTGGCTGGATTTTTTTCCAGATTAACTCTGCTAACTCATGAACATCTGTAGATCGATCCGTTGAAATATTAAAATCTTCATTTTCCGCTTTTGGACTCTCCATGCACTTGAGAATGCCTTCTGCCAGATCACCGCCATAGGTATAATGGCGAATTTGGCTTCCGTCCCCCAGGATATGAAGAGGATCCTGCCCTTTTATGATTTTTTGTATTAAATCCGGAACCACATGGCTCATGGCAAGCTCCACATTTCCAGAGCTGATTCTTCGGTCGCACAAGGCACGTTTTTCTCCAACACCGATGCAATTAAATGGACGCACGATGGTATATGGCAAGCCGTATTGTTCATGAGCCCCCTTGGCAAAATACTCGGTTGCCAGTTTTTGAAATCCATAGGTTGACAAGGGCGGCGGGCACTTAAACTGTTCTCCTTCGGGCGTAGGAAATACATCAGCGCTTTCAAAAACCATTGAAGATGAGAGCACAACAATCTTACGCAAACGCCCGTCACGATGCGCTGCAATAGCGGCATCAAAGGTTGATGCGCATATTCGTTCATTCTCCGCCAGAAGATCATACGCAAATTCATGAAAATAGGTTATACCTCCGATCATGGCTGCTCCTGCAATCAGGTGTTCGCAGTCTTGAGACAAATCCTTCATCAATCCGGTATTCTTAACATCTCCTTCAACGAAAGTATAATGGTCATGATCGTCATAGCTCTTTACAACTTTTCCATATTTGCTGTAATTGTCGATACCAACCACATCATAACCGCGTTCCAACAACAGCGGCACTACATAACCGGAAATAAAACCAGCTGCACCCGTTACCAGAACTTTACTCATCTCACAACCTCCATCTTCTGAAAAACAAGTTTATCCGCCTTGCATAAATTCCATATATCCACCAACCAGGTCTCCATAGCACACAGATCATAAATATGATCCAATTTCGCTTCAAAAAGACTGTGATTGGTTGCAAAAAATACGACATCAACATCTTCTAATGCCTTCTCAATCGACTGATTAATCAAACCATCTTCGAGGTCCTCTCCAACAGGTAAGTTAGGCTCTGCAATTCGTATTTCTCTAGGTACACACCGCTGAACATATCGCAACAACTTGGGTGACAGAGAATCACGAAGGTCGTCCGCATCGCGTTTGAAACTGTATCCAAGAATCGCTATTCGCTTGTCATGGATGTTTGTCCGTTCCGACACCTGTTTTACCAGAAAATTGGGTACAAACTCATTGACTTTCCATGATGCCAGCAGTAAATCCACATATGGAATATGTTCGTTAATCATACCAAAATCTTTGCGCAGACATGTGCCTGCCGTCAATCCGGGACTTGCAATAATCTGACGTGGATATTTGTAATTTGTGATTTTCAGTAATTCAAAAATATTGGCACCGAATTCCTCTGCGAGCATCATGAAATGATTGGACACCGCAAAATATACATACCTGGAAATATTACAAAAAAGTTTACTCAGTTCTGCTGTAGCAAAATCAGTAATGAATATATCTGATGTCAGATGGGAAAAGAGTCTCTCAGCCCGGTTTCCACTTTCGCAATCAGATGTGCCGATTATCTGTGGAAGAGATTCCAATTCCTTAAGCGCTTTTCCTTCAGCTATACGCTCAGGACAGTATGCAAGGTACATGCCGTTTCCGACCTTGAATCCGGTCTGTTTTTCGAGGTACCTGGATGCAAACTCTGTCGTCGCAGGTGATACCGTGCTGCGTAATATTACGGTATGGTTTTTCTGAATAAACGGACTGATCTCATCCAAGACAGACCGAATATATTTCAAGTCTGTCTCAATATGCTTTTCCAGAGGTGTGCCCACGGTAATAATAACAAACTCCGATTCCTTAATCTTCTCATAATCGGTATCAACATTAAACGTCTCTTGTTGAAGGAGTTCATCGTATCCGGGTTCCCTGAATGGCATTTCTCCTTTTTGGATTGATTCAATTAATGCTGAATCTCTGTCAACACCATTCACACGCAAGCCGTTTTTTCTGAGACTCAGCGCCAGCGGCAGCCCAACGCGTCCAAGCCCGATTACAGTTACATCGTTCGTATAATTCATTTCTCTTTCCACTTGTCAATATACTGATTTACTTGCCAACTCACTTTCCTGTAACAGGTTTCCTCAACCCGAATATGTATTTATCTCTGAATGGTCGAGGATTCGTCTTTTCAAATTCAGGGAACGCCTTTTCAAAGTAATCTTTCCCCCAATTACGAAAATGTGCCGCCCCTCCTGAATCTTCAAGGTGAGAAGTTACAATAAAAACGCCTCCGTCTTCAAGAGCCCTTCGCACGTTCTGCATGGCAAATATAAACTTAAAATAAGAAGTAATATGCTGCGCCACGTCAATCATGTAAATAACATTGTATCGCCCGGGAATCTTATTCTCCGAGACATCCATTTTCTTATATGTATAGCCCGGTAATTCTGCTTTCATCTGAGTAAAGAGTGCATCTGTTATATCAATCCCAGTGTAGTCTCTACATCCCTGCTCATATACAGTCCTGGCGTAGAACCCCTGCCCTGTACCAATATCAAGAACTCGTACACGGTTAAAGTCCACATTCAAATCACTGCAAAGTTGAAGAAAAACATTTTTCGCTTCCTGATACATCTGTTTGTTCTGCTCTTCACTCAAATTAATCAACCCCACACCTCGCATAGAGGAACCAAAATTTCGTAATCGTGAATCCCAGTATTCTTTTCCGTCATATGGTTGTTGGTAAAAAGCTTTTGTATTTCTTTCAGGCCCTACTGTATCCGTCACGGTAGTCTCATCCCTGGTAATGCGCTGAAGAGCCTTTAGTACAAATCGCCGATTATTGTGCTGGTCGAACTCATATTCAAAAAGTCTTCTGGCGTTGTTAAAATAATAGGAATAGTTATTCTGGATCAGTTCAAGCGCACTCTTTATTTCCTGAGCATTACTGACATCTTCAACTAAAACGCCTGCATTAAAAAACAAAATATTTTCTGCATACCATAAATCTTTGGTTACAACCATCGGCATCCCAGCTGCCAAAGCCTCAACATAAACGTACGACAGCTTATTTCGATAAGTCCTGGCGTTATACAACAGCAAACAAACATCATTGGTTCGCAAAAATTCAACGTACTCTTCCGGACTCATATCATAGAACAAATTCACGTATTTCATCCTCCGCAACCTTTCAATAGCCTTCTCGACCGAAGGTTCATACAGCCCAGTGTGAAGGGGAGAACAGTGAACATTAAATTGGAATTCTTCCCCGGAAACATTAACAATATTCGGAAGCAGGTGAAAGTTCTTGCTGACCTTTGCAACCCCTACATATGCGACTCGAAGCAATCCATCATCAAGCTTATCACTAAATGTAACAGTGTCATATATATTCTTATTCTGAGTGTAATTGTAAATATTATTAATAAATCCAACATTATAACCAGGAAAGACTTGCTTTATTTCTTCTGCAACCAACCTTGAGGTTCCGTAAACATAAATATTTTTAGCATTTATAGAGTTCTTCTTTTGCTGAATCACATCTAAGATAATCTTCCTTACATTAGGATCAGCTATCAATTGAAAAGAATTATGATATATGAGTATAATCCGTCTTTCAGCACTGAGAAGAAGTCCGGCAAGAGTTATAGGCAGTGAGCCCGAAGCAGTCTGAAAAATTAAGACCGCACCGTTGGCTGTATTTTTCTTAATTTCTTCCACATTATTCAATACACACGTTGACAAATCATTGTTTGATGAAATTACAGGGACCACATTAAATTGACTATGAATATTCCCCTTATCCACGGCACCAAGCATTTTAACATCATAGTCATCTTTCAGAATATTACAATAGTCTTCGGCAAGCATCATAGAGTGTCCGGAACTTCTCTTCAAGGCCTGATCAACTACAGCAACCTCACGAACAGGTTTACAAATCTGAACCCGTTTTTTCTCATCCATCTGAAAACGGTCCACCGTTTCATCAATCACCGCTTCAACCGCTCCAATCTGTCGATCGGAATCCAAACCATTCTCGAATAGCAATGACCGGTATCTGTCAGGAGTATATTGTTCATCAGTTACATTGCGGATAAATCCATCCAAATCATTGAAGATAAACTCCTCCGGCCAGATGTCCCGGCTTTCATTCCAGGCATGGATCACCGGCTTCATACCGGCTGCCATACCGTTACCTATGGTATAGTGAAAGGATTCCTCCAGGGAAAAACTCAGAATATGTGATTTATTTATGAACCATTTGTTCAGATCGTCGATCCACTCTTGGACAAAAGTAATCTTCTTGTGAAGTTTAAGCTCTTCGACCATTGTCATAACCGCCATCTGGTAACGAGGATCCTGCCATTCTCCCCGAATCGTCAAATGAAAATCGCCGTCCTTCTTAAGTAATTCGTTGTAAAATTGAATGAGAAGCGGCAATCCTTTTCTTTGGTTTAAATGTCCAAACAGAAGGAGGTTTTTTGTATTTTTCTTGTTATCCGGTACACTGAATCGCTCTGTATCAACACCGTTACGTATCACAACTTGATCCACATTCGGATTTGAAAATCGTTTATTGAATATTGCCTGTTTATGTTTGGCAACAAAAATAAGTTTATCCACTACGTTCCAGTTGATCTTTCCGGGAAAAGGTGTAAATACCTCATATCCGTGAAGTCTGCAAAGAGTTGGTTTATGATGAAGCAGTTCCTGAAATTTATTCGTTACTTCATCGGCCATCTGGTTAGCCCATTCCAGCCACACTACATCAGCCCATTCAACCAGGCGCTTAATCTCTCCGATATCTGTAGTTTTTTTATATTTGACATCATGCCGTTTCTTGAGATCGGCAACCACATGATCCAGATGTCCTCCTGTACTGACATTCGGAAGCTCCAAGAACAATAGTTTTCTTCGCGTACGTTGGCTGTTGCAAGATCCTTTCTCTTTTTTCTTTTGGTAAAATTTTCTGTCGTAACTGAATTTCTCAGATATCTTTTCGCAGTGCGCCCACAACTTACGATGCATCTCATATGACCAGTCAACCGGTTTTGGGAAATTTCCCGCAGACTGAGCATTAAATTTTTCCGACAAAACACCCTCAATCTTTTGCCGCTGGAACCCTTCCAAACCTAAAAAACTAAATATGTCTTCAGATGTACGTGAACTATCAACAAGATCTTCGAAACGTACGATTTTAATACGATCGTTGGATATCTTATCGCATAAGCTGAAAATATGTTTATACGTCTCTTTCCACAGCCAACAGACTTTCTCGAACCTGTCTAACCTGTTCCACTCATCGTACTCCTTTGTCCCCTCTTTGGGGCGTAATCGTCCGGAATCCCACATATGACCAGCATAATAACCACGCCTCATGCCGGACCTAACAAAATCCCAGGGATTGCGTACAAGCACGAGGAATTTTGATTCGGGAATTTCTTCCGCGATGGTATCGCAGAACGGGGTCATATTCATATCTGTCTCGCCATGAATCAAGCCCTCTGACCAGCTTTTATTTATAACCGTATACCGAGCCTGCCAGAACGTTTTCTGCTTATCGATTTCATTTCTGTAGGCCAGCAATGTCTCATCCACCAGAAACGGAAGCGGATGATGCCAGACACGAGTATTTGCAGCGGTATCCAGCAAGTGTGTAAGCGTCAATGTTCCGCAACGTCCCGCCGACATGACAAAAAAAGCCTGCTTTTCTTTTTTTCCGGAATGATATCTGCCATAAACTGTCGAATCCTTTTCATCCGAAAGTATGGTAAGACCTTTTTCAGCAGCAGTCGTAATTGCTGATTCCACTCCCGGCTCAAACGGTGCAGGCATTAGATACACCAGATTAGAAAATTCTACTTCATAGCCGCCCTCTTTAATCATACGATCTGTGGGCAGGTACCCGAGCAATCCGTTTGTATATCCGCAAATAAATGCAGCATCAGGGTTGGGAGTCATTTTACGAAGATTGATTGCAATTTCCGATACAGGTTCACCGGGAAGAGTAATAAAAACGACATCCCCTCCTATACCCACCAATTGGACCTGAATAGATAATTTGTTCGGCACATTTCCGTCTGGAAACTTCTTCAGAATAAATTTAGCCCATTGACGAATCAGTGCATCTGCGGTTTTCTCTGAAGCCATTTCCTGGAGTTTATTTAAAGTAAGCTTATGTTTCATAGATAAAACAGCTGCTTCATTCACACATGTTACAGAGCCGCAAACCGGGGCAAGATCTTCTCGAAGCCGGTCAATGATCGACCACGACAATTCAGCCGCGCAGGTCCGAACACCATCAATATTCTGTGAAAAAAGCCCCTTGTCCTTCTCAATACGCCCTTCCTTGACATCACCCGCGCCCCCCTGCAAGAACATTATGTGTTCTGCAACACTTGCGGATATAATTTCCTTTCGTACGATTGCTGGAAAATCAGCAGATATTTCAGTTGAAGCCCCTAATCCAGTAGGATGACATCCGTGATTTACCAGAAGCAAACGCTCTTTCTTTTCTTCCAGTCTTACAAGTAAGAGCGCTACCGCAGTATCATATGATCCATTGGGATTCGGGGAAAATTCAACACTTCCATCCTTAACACTTCGTCGGTTGACTCCAATGCAGGCTTCTGTACAACCAGTGAGAAGAGCTGCCGGTTCTAAATTTTTGTAAAGTAAATGTAGATTTCTGTCAATTAGCTGAACAATTTGTCGTGCAAAATCCAGATAAAACGGCCCCAGACATGGATTCACATTCGACACTGTTCCCGGAGCGTAATGTGTGTGTGAGGCATTCAGAATAACCGCCCCAGGTGCAATCCCCCACATTCCGGCAATTTGCTGAACCTGCTGAATGATTTCGCCGCCAAATCCGAACAAATCAGCTGAAACAATAAGAAGTTTGGTAAAATGATCGTCTTCGAGAAGAACCATTTGAAGCTTGAGCGGCAAATTTACACCAGACGCCTTTCTCGCCTTGCCCCCCATGCCCTGCAGCATTGGAATATTACCATCGTCAAGGTTGGGCGTAATATCAATCTCTGTAAAAGCAGCTCGATAGGTTCCCGGCTTTGGCAGGAATAATTCTTCCATATTTTCCGATGAAATGCGCTTCAATAAGTCCTGCACTTCGCTTTGACTGGGATTGAGCCGTATTGATTCCTGCAAACATTTGACAGCTTTATGGTAGCCCCCTTTTCCGTATTCAGCTTGACCAAGCAGCGACAGGATCTCGGCATTGGAAGGTTGAATCATATTGGCGTGTTCAAGGTATTGTTTAGCCGAGTCAAACTTTCCCCTGCTCAATAATATTGAGGACAAATTTATCAACGCACCCAGATCATCCTTCTGAACTTCCAAAACTTTTTCTATATATGTCTCAGCTTCACTTGTTTTTCCAAGAGCGTGTGAAATAACGCCTAAGTTATTCAAGACATGTAGATTCGATGGATAATCAATTAACAGTTTGGTAAAGAACGATTCCGCTTCAGAAAGCTTGCTTTCCTTAAAAAGCGCCTCTCCCTGTTTAATTTTATTTTCCAGATCAGCAGGCATTGATTGCAAATATCTTTGTCTGTAAAATGTTTGAATTCTAATGGATTATTACATGTATTTTCTATAATCTTACATCGACAATATTTAATTTCAACTTGAAAGATAATTAAAAAACTCTCAGGACTGGGTTGCAATACGAAATTGATGCTTATAATGATGTTATGAAAAAACTTTCGATCATATGTCAGCAGGGCTTTGAATCTTTTCTGGAGTGGGTTGGTCCGCTGGAAAAAGAGTATGAAATCCGGCGGGTTATTACCGGGCAGGATCGCAAGGCGATTGAGGACGCTGCGGACTGGGGAGATATTATCTGGCTGGAGTGGTGCAATGACACCGCGATCTGCGCCACCAACTATCTCTTTTACAAGCACGGCCAGACATCGGTTCCGGAAAAGAAGGTTATTATCCGACTCCACTCTTTTGAAGCCTTTTTCGGGTATATTAACAAGATTGCCTGGCCCGTAGTGGACCGCCTGGTCTTTGTTGCCCCGCATATCCGGGGGATTGCCTATGCGTACAATGATCTGCCCCGGTCTGTTCCCACCGAGGTCATCCCCAACGGTATTGATCTGGACAATGCTCCGCAACTGAATCCGGACCCAGGCTTCAACATTGCCATGGTCAGCCGGATCTCTCATAAAAAAGGCCCCATGCTCGCGATCCAGTTGCTTAAAAAACTAACTGAATCCGATAACCGATACACCCTGCACTGGGCCGGCAATGTGCAGGAACCCCGATACGACATCTACCTGAATTACATGGCTGAAAACATGGGGATCAAGGAAAACCTGGTATTTCACGGACACATTGATGAGATGGACGGATTCTGGAAAGAACAGAATTTTCTGCTCTCCACCAGCCCGCATGAATCCTTTGGATACGGTATTTTTGAAGCTGCGGCCCGTGGGATTCGGCCAGTGGTGCACAATTTTTACGGTGCGCGGGACATCTACCCCCGGGAATGGCTCTTTAACACCCCCGAAGAGGCGGCAGAGCTGATCACCTCTCCCAAGCCACTGGACCGCCCCCTGCGTGATGAATTGATCGAACGCAAGTATACCCTCACAGACCAGGTCCGCTCCATCCGACAGATGCTTGAAAATGTTTGAACGATTTCAGGACTTGATTACTTTTTCCGCCCACAGCATGACGTTCTCGGCCATTTGAATTGCCTGGTTATGTTCAGAATCCGTTACCGGCTCAATGACGCCGGGATATCTTGCGGAAACAGCATAATCGGTAAGAATTGTTGAGTCCTGTACGTCTTTGGGTACCAAAATTGTTTCAGGCAGCAATTCGATGAGCGTTCCGATATTATGCGTCTTGGGAAATGCAATTTTATAATGTACAAGGAGTGCTTTCAGAGATTTCTCAACAGCCTGCTGTGCATGAAAGCACAACGTTTCCAGAAATACTGCTGATGGTTGTTTGGATTGAGCAAGCGTCAAATCGCTCTTGGCATGATTCAGCCAATCTTCAGGACTACCAGGAGCCTTTTCAAGCCGCATATACTTCTTTTCCTTTCTGAAGTATCTGATGGTATATCAGCCCAACATTGTCCCTGTGTTCTTCAATATCTGTAACCGTAGCCACCAAAATATCAAAAGGAATCCCTGCATTTGAAATATTCCGATAGATCTGTTGAGCAATCTTACGTCGATGTACACCATCTCTCATGACAACCAGAAGATCGATATCACTATCCGCAGTGCTATCACCCCGGACTGATGAACCAAAAAGAAATATCTTCAGGGGATGTACTTCAGTCACAATTTTCTGAACCAGCCGAGTAATATCTTCTGATGTTATCTGTGTATTCATAGTCCATGCTCAATTCACTGATCAGTTCCAAACCGAACTACACACTAAATATATTAAACAATCCCCTGTTTTCAAGTCATTATTTCAGCATTTCACTGATGAATCTTTTTTTGCTTACAGCTGTAAACTAATAACAATACAATAATGTCAATATAAAATTCTCTTAGACAGATGTTTGAAAGATTTGAACGATTTCAGGACTTGATTACTTTTTCCGCCACAACACCTCTTATGCTGTTTTAAGAGTCGTCGACATGCTTCTGTTCTATGTATCGTTATCGCAATCGAAATCGTTTCTCGAATAAACCTGCTATACTCGATACCGATTACGATAACGAGAAAAATTAAAAGACGTTATCAATTCACCTGGTATGTCAAATTCAACATTCCCCTCTTGACATTGCACGATAACAGTGTACACTATTATCGTGCAATACATGTTATTTACAGGAGGAAACAATGCTCAAGAATATCACATTCAGCGCAGACGATGAACTAATTAGAAAAGCGCGAAAACGGGCTCGCAAGGAGCATACGACTCTGAATGAACGATTCCGTAGTTGGATCAAAAGATACACGGCAGAAGAAAGTGCTGCAGATAATTATCGTGCTCTTATGAATGATTTGAAATACGCACACACAGAAAGAACTTTTACACGGGAAGAGCTGAATGAGCGATAATTATTTTCTTGATACAACTGTTTTTGTATATACGTTTTCAAAAACAGAAGATGAAAAACGGAAGAAATCCGTTGACATGATATCAAAGGCCCTTTCTTCAGAAACCGGCATAATCAGCACGCAGGTCGTTCAGGAATTCATCAATGTTGCAACACGAAAATTCACCAAACCGCTGAATGAAAACGATTGCAAGAAATACATCAATACAGTGTTGTCACCGTTATGTGAAATTTTTCCTGACATGGATCTATACTTTCAGGCTATCGACATACAATCTGCTACCGGTTACGGATTTTATGATTCGCTGATTATTTCAGCTGCCCTAAAGGGAAACTGTGGAATTCTTTATACAGAAGATATGCAGCACAAACAAAACATACTTGGTCTTACAATCATCAACCCATTTGCGTAGTATAAGCTCATTCACCCCGATTCATCTTGAATGTCCTCAATTAAACCTTCCATGCATTTGGTTTAAAAGATTAACGTTTGTTCTTTCTTGCTACATTTTCAAACTTGACAAAACAACCCTGACGATGTATAATATAGATGTATATTTTCAAGGAGATCCAGAATGGTTCGAACTCAAATATATCTTACAGAAAACCAGATCAAGACCCTATCCTCACTGGCAAAAGCTGAAGGAAAAAAGCAAAGCGAGCTGATTCGGGAGGCAATTGATTTCCTTATTGATCATAACAGCCCGACAACGCGTAAGAAGGTATTAGAGAAAGCTGCAGGTTTATGGAAAAATCGTACAGATATTCCTGACTTTGAATCTGTACGCTCTGAGTGGGATAGAAAGTAAAATGAAACCTTCAATTATTTTTGATACAGATGTATTGATTGATTTTCTTCGCGGTTACAAAAAGGCAGTGAAACTTGTCAACAACAATCCTTCGCGAATGATTTTCTCATCAATTGTTGTTGCTGAATTGTATGCAGGTGTTAAGGGTAATTCTGAACGATCTGTCCTGGATGATCTCATATCAATGTTTCATGTTATCCCGGTAACCACAGAAATCGCTGTGGCCGGCGGTTTATACAAACGGGAGTACGGCAAATCACACGGAGTGGGGCTTGCAGACGCTATCCTTGCCGCATCTGTTCAATCTGAGAATGCAGAGATGGCAACACTAAACACAAAACATTACCCAATGATTAAGAACCTTAAGCCTGCCTATAAAAAAGATTAGTAACCGGGAAAATGGAATGAAGAATATCCTTGCCCAAGAGGAATATCCTGAGATCGAACAGCAATGCCGTCAGATTAAGCGCTGCAATCAGCGCGGCGGGCGCATGCTTTCGGTTGTTGACATGGTGGAGGCAGGGACTGTATCCGTGGAGCTGGCAGCCTTTCTGCTGCATGCCATATCCAGAGGCGGCTCTTTTATGGTCGGTGCCAATCCAGGGGGCGCAGGCAAAACAACGGTTATGGGTGCGCTGCTTAATTTCGTACCTGTGGGCACTGAATTTATTCCCACGGAAAGCCCTTTTTATCCGGATCGGATCGAGACACACCCGCCCTGCTGGTATATCTGCCATGAGATCAGTCCGGGCAGTTATTACGCATATCTTTGGGAGGAGAATCTGCAGCGGCTTTTCAGCGCTGTAGACAGCGGTCACATGCTTGCCACGAATCTGCACGCAGATACGTTTAACCAGGCCAGGCACCAGATTTGCATCCAGAACCGGGTTCCGGAAGAGAATTTCAATAAAATCAACATCCTGATCTTTCTGTCCGTCAAACGAACCTTCACAGGCGTTGCACGGACAGTCTCAACGGTCTGGGTTGGAGATGGAAAGGGTTCACATTCTCAGCTGGATTTGAAAGAGCTCACCTCAGGCCTGTCCGATCGTAACCGACAGATGACATCCTACTCAAAACAGACTGAGCAGGTGCATCGCAACTTTATCCTGGAGCTGGTTAAAAGCGGAGAAAGAGAAATCCGATCGGTACGAAAGAAGGTATGTGAGTTTCTGGAAGAAATATTCGATGGCCGATAGTCGATGGCTAACCGCAGTAAAGAAACAACCCCATTAAAACGTATTCTCAAGCGCAAAAATTTCGTTTACTCTGTACAGGTAAAAATCATTGTCCGGTGTTCGCTTGCAGACCCACAACACAATGTGAAATTCCTTGTTGTCGTTTTCCAGGCGAATAGCCTCTTCATCAAGGTCATACAGAGGGATTCCGGAATCGTTTTGAATCTCACTGATACAGACCTTCGGGCAGATATAAAATACCTCACCGCCCGTTGTTGTTACTTTAATTTTATATAATTGAAATACGTCATCAGTATCGCCGTCCTTGTTGATATCCTTTTTCAGATTATTTTCAGAAAGAACTTCAATTGTATCTCCATCCGGTCCGGCGGTGTATGTGTTTCCGATTCTAAAGCCCCCGGTAAGACCGGATATACCGCACCGGTCAGTGTACAAAAAGGCATCTGCCAGCTTGCACTGGCAGCAAAGAATCCCGCATGGTTCGAGATTATTCTTCCAATGCTTCAGACAAAACAACTAAAAAGTAATCGGCAATTATAGCCCAGGAACGTTTGCTTTTTCTGACACGACAACGGGAAGCAGCAAGAACGCACTGACAACAGGACTCTGTTCTCTTTTCTTGTCACTCGTTACTTCTCACTGCTTCTGTTCCTCCGTCGGACCCACACCAGAAAAGCAGGAATTGAGCTGAGCGCAGGAAGCAGGATGATCATCTGTAGCACGGTTTCCAGTCCCTTTGCATCGGCCAGATACCCGAACAAAAACGTAAACAACCCGCCCACGGACCAGGAAAAACCCATGGCAAGCGAGGAGGCAAACCCCGTGCTTCGCGGCTTTGTTTCCTGGATCATCAGGATGACGACCGCCAGTGTAGACAGAAAGAAGAAACTCGCTGCACCATAATAAATCATGCTTGTAATTCCGTTGGAGTAGAACCACATGAAAAAGAGTGGAACCGAAACCACCTGAGAGATAAGTACCACAGCGCTCTTGCCCATCCGGTCAGAAAGGTATCCAAAGATCAATCCGCCCGCGGTTCCGCTCAACTGCATGATGCTGATCATTCGAACGGCTGTCATATGAGAACAAGACTGCGCGTTTAAATACACCGGAATTAACAAAGAATCAGAAAAAAAAACGAAAACCAGGCTTGCCGGAGTTCCTGCAAGTTGAACAACGCCGACAGCCCCTTGCGCGATAGGCTGCGATGTCAACTGCGTCTTAATATAGATCGGGACATAGGCGCTTAAAGACACGATACAAATATTCCGCAATATGGACAGGACTACCAGCAGCCGGAATTCCGTAACATCCGTAACATGTTTTTCCGGTGACATCCGTTCCGAAGCAGCGGTATCAGGCGGTGCAATCCGGTGTCGCACTCTGTACATAAACAAAGCAAAGCCAATCCCGACCAGACAAAAAAGCCACGTCCATGCCGGCCCCATATGAAGATATACCGGCATAACTATGAGCGGCGGCATAGCAACACCAATGCTCCCGCCCATCACAAAAACCGCCATCCCCAATCCCTGTTCACGGCTGCGAATCTTACCGGCAATGGCGGCAGCCTGGGGATGATAAGCAGCCACACCGCATCCGCCCGCAAATACCAGCAATACAAGCATCAGGTAACTGCTTGAGAGGCCGATCGCAGACAGGAACACTCCTGCCAGCACCGGACCGAAAATAATCAGCCACGGCTTTTGCAAACGATCGGAAATCAATCCAAAGATAATCTGCAGAAATGAGGTACTAAACGTGGACAAGCCGACCACAAACCCCCAGGCCGTCATGCTGAGCGCCAGCTTATCCGTAAGAATCGTGCCCAGTGAAGTCAGAAAACTCGCGTACATATCGGCCACACCGTGGCCGATACCCAGAAGGACAAAAAGAAAAGCACTGCGTTTAAAGAACTTCATGGACCCTTTCCCAGTACAGCCCCCTGATTCTTCGGGCCACAGGTCCTTCTGAACCATCACCCACCGGCTCGGATTCCAGGACAGTAACCGGCATCACGCCCATACCGGAGTTGGTCAGAAAAATCTCAGAAGCGGCCTGGAGAAAGTCCGCATCAAACAGCGTCTCTTCAAACGAAATAGCATTCTCTGCACACAGATCCAGCACAACAGATCGGGTGATTCCGGGCAGAATATTTGCATTCAGCGGCGGTGTAAAGACTCGACCGTTGCGCACACAAAAGACATTCGAGGTAATTCCTTCAGCCACAAACCCGGAAGTATTGAGGATAATCGCGTCATCCGCTCCCTTTTCATGCGCTTCACGCGTAATCAGAATATGCTCCGCCATGTTCAGCGTCTTATACCGTTTGACCGGCGACTCCGCGTTCCAGGGCAGCGAAGAAATGATCACGGACCGGCCCTTCTGAAAATCTGCTTCAGACGGTTTCTCCGCAGGCCGTACAATGACGACCCATTCCGGGGATGTATCCCCCGGAATACCCAGCCCCCTGCCCCTGAGAACACCTCTGGAAAGCGTAATCCGGATATACGCGCAGGATGCAGCATCGTTCTTTTCAATCAGCGCATGGATTGCTTGAGAAAGTTCTGTATCGGAAAAGGTAACAGGAATAGAAAAAAAATCAGCTGCCCTGCGCAATCGCTCCAGGTGCGCCTTGAGCATAAAAGCTTTGCCGTCAAAGGCATACATGGTATCAAAAACACCATCCCCGTACAGGAAACCGCGGCTGATGCCGCTGACCACTGCATCCGGAGAAACTGGGGAACCATTAAACCAAATCCATTCTGAATTCATAAGGCGTCCATTATGCAGGAAACCGCTGACCTGTCAAATATAAATTTTTGGTTGACAGAGCTGAACATCCCTGTATAAATAACAATTTCATACAAACGGCGGCGTAGCCAAGCGGCTAAGGCAACGGTTTGCAAAACCGTCATACACCGGTTCGAACCCGGTCGCCGCCTTTTTTTACTCCCCTCACAGGGAACCCGTCACACGAATGGTTGAACAAGGACATCCGCCACTTACAGAAATATTTCTACGCCTCCCCCAGGAACTGATTGACTTGGACTGCAGAGGATTCCTGGCCGCACCTGGTGAGTCCGAGACCCAACTCCGTGAACGCGCAGACAACACCCTGAGCGGAATCAATGAATTCCAGGCAACGATCCAAGAGCAAGGACTTACCGTTGACGGCATTCAGCTGGAAACAGGAGCTCAGGCACCAGCCGAACTCATCCAGCCCCTCTTTGAATCTCTGGATCAGAAATTCGGAATTGATCCCAGATGGATTCCCGTATACTTTATCAAACACGGACTCGGCATGTTCGGCGGAGGGGGCATGTTTTCCGGCACAGACGAAAACACCGGGCAGAACGTCACCTTCTTTGTTCTCCGGGAAGCATTCCGCAACAAACAAAAATGGCTGATATACTCCCGAGATGAAATCATGACCCATGAATTCTGCCATGCCGCACGCGCCGGATTTAATGAACCGCTCTTTGAAGAAGTTGTCGCTTACAGAAGTGGAACCAGCGCATTTCGAAAATACATAGGCGGCGCCTTCCGTTCCATTGCCCGAACCCAGTTGCTGCTGGCATTTCTTGCCCTGTTCTGGATCGGCTTCTTTGTGCAGCTCAAAGGCGGTGAACTTTGGATTCAGGCGCTGCTCCAGATCCCCATGCCCCTGTATATTGCATGTCTGGCATTTGAAGGAATCTACCGACAGACCCAGGCAGAGAAGACCACTCAACACCTCCAACTCATATTCGGCCAATGGACCGAAGCCGTACTACTCAGACTCTCAGACACTGAAATTGCAGAACTCTCCAGGAAGCCCTTCACCAGCCCTGAGAACCTCATCACATGGATTGCAAAGAGAAAAGACGAGCTCCGCTGGCAAATCATTATCCAGAGATTTTACTCAACAGAAAAAGATTTCACTTGACTTCCGGACAAAACTCGGTTTATTAATACCCACAAATTTCGGGCGATTAGCTCAGTTGGCTAGAGCGCTTGCCTTACAAGCAAGATGTCATAGGTTCAAGTCCTATATCGCCCACCATTAAAACTCACCGCCAAGTCACTGTTTATCAGGGTTTGGCGGTTTTTTATTGCTCTCACATTCGACATCACAAATAGGTAAAATGAGCTGTTTTTGGACAAAATAAGACGATTTTGGACATCCTTCTGACACAATTCTGACACAATCTCAGATGATAATACCCCACTCATGCTGTCATAAAATCAAAAACAGGAAGTTTGTCTGCAATCCTGCGCTGTCTCTGAGGATTATCACGGTCATACTCTGACGTCATATGCTCGCTTTCATGCCCAAGCTGCTCTTTAATCTCCTGGAGAGCACCAGGCGCTGCATCACGACAAAGAGTAACAAAAGTATTTCTCAAAGCGTGCGTCGTCAAATCAGATCGGCCAATTTTGTGGCCTATTGATTGAACAGCCCGACGCACATTATCTTTACTAAAACGGTTATCCGCACCATTCGTAAAGACATAATCATCAGGCTGGGGATTTTGAGGCTTCATCTGATTCAACATTAAGCATAAATCCGCCGATAATCCTTTCTCATGCCCACGCCTTGTTTTGGTGTCTTGGTCCCGGAGTATAAATCGGCCTTTATCCAGGTCAACCCGTCCCCAGGTCAATTCAGAACCTTCACGGAAACGGGCTCCCGTCTTTGCGAGAAAAATTAAAAGCCTTCCGCAGCTATACTCTCTGGCAAGCTCACCAAATTGTTTGAACTGTTCCAATGTCAACGGCTCACGTTTTTTGCCTCGATGAGCAATCTTTGGCATGTCCTGAATCGGATTATTCTCGATTTGCTCTAATTGTTTTGCATGCTTGAAAGCACCGTTAACGACAACGCGTATTTTAGTAGCTGTATTTTTTGTTTTCATACCATTAAGCCAATCAAAAAACCTTTGCATACTAAAACGGCTGACCGGAACATCTCCAATATGGGACAGTGTCCGATTTAAATAGTTCTGAATACACTCAAGCCGCCATGAAGTAACCGCGCCTTCATTTCTTTTGAAGCTTATATAATTGTCAAAGATCGTAGAAAGAAGTGGGTCCGGTCGGTTGACTCCCAGATTGCCCCTGGCTACCTCCAGCCAAAATTCATTGACGGCCTGTATAGCCGCCTTCTTTTGGTCCTTGGGGATACCCAGGGATTTCCTTATTCGGGTACCGTTGACACTGACAATCAACCACCAGATTCCACCTCTTAATTTCAAACCGTCAGGAACCTTCATGTTATCTCTCCTTCCGGCTTGTGAATCCGTGTATCCATATTACCGTCTCCCAGCCAGCATTGCAAGAGATTTTGCCCGTTGCGCTGCCTGCTCAACATAGTTATCGTTGCTATCGTCCTGTTTTTCTTTCCAGTATTGCGTAAGATACTTGAAAAACTCCGCGCGAGAATAAGACCCTTTGCCTACCATGGGAACTTTACCACGCAATCGTTTCTGGAGCGTCGCCTCTGCCCAACCAGTGGCTCTGCGGGCTTCAGGAATAGTGATATACTCCTTTTCAGCATGTCCTTCCTCACGCAGCTCAGCAGCAATACGTCTGGCAATCGCCCGCCTCTGACCATCCTGATACGCATTGTGTGTTAAGACGGCTGTAGTCCAATGATTTTTATCAAGTTTGTTCACTAAAATTTTCCTTTCGTTTCATTCAATTTATTAACACTGACGAATAATATTTGTCGGCCGCCAGAGAGGTAGCATCATCGGCTATAGCGGTTGGACTCCGATCTAGATCATCAACCCATTTTGTAAAATCATCATCCTCAGAAAACACAATGACACCTGTATCCGACAAAATATTAACTGCGATATCCAGCAAATTTTTTTGCTCCTTTGGATCATCTGAGATACTGTTGACATTACTCTTAAGCCCAATTAATGTAACATTTGCACCTTGATATTTCTCCAGGCTTCTATCCCCCCTTCGCACGCAATTGCTATACTGACCAGATTCCTGGACCAATCTGATATTGTCCTTTGACACCTCACAATCTCTGCGGAGTAATTCCAAAATTATGTCTCGCTTTGTAATTGTTTTTATTTCTTCTTCATCATCTTTTTGATCGCAATCTTTAGTTGTTTTATACTGCCAACAATAAGACTTCAGCGCGCTTGACGTAATATTGTTTTGTGTGTCATGTAGCGACTGCCTGTCCAATCGGTGTAACGCAGTCTTTCTGTTGCCAAGTTCTTCTTCGTTGCCCCTTGCCTCAAGCAAAGGGGCATACTCAGAAGAATTTCTCTCACCATTTCTGCATGTTTTACTTTGTAATCTATAAGTATTTATGTTATCTACAAGTGCGCCGCTTTTTGCATCTTTTTTAGGCTTAAGTCCTTGATTAACAACATCTGAAGGTGGTGCCAAATTGTCGTTATTATCCATCAAATCAGCACCTATTTCTTCAGAATATGGCACTCCGGTGCCATTATCAGGCCTATTTTCATCGTAATCCCTTTCCTGACATGGTGTAAAGGTGGTGCCAAATTTAGCCTCATTATCG
Source organism: uncultured Planctomycetota bacterium (assembly GCA_964524955.1). Taxonomy (GTDB): domain Bacteria; phylum Planctomycetota; class CAZGEP01; order CAZGEP01; family CAZGEP01; genus CAZGEP01. Next base: position 18,931 of record CAZGEP010000085.1, read on the forward strand.
TTTTGATCTATTGCTTTTCCGAGGTACCTAAAATCTTTTATCGGCAGATCATAATCTGTCCCAAATCGTTTTATCTCATCTACCATATCAGCCACATCACCGCAGTATTCGCCGTCAACCTCTCTCACTACCCCATAAATACGCTGCAACTTATATCCATCCGATGGATTGTGAGGAGTGCATTTAATGATATACCCGGATTCGTTGAGCTCATCGAGATATCTGCGTAGGGTTGTTTTGGAGATGTTTGTCAGCTTTTGGATATTTCGCAAACTTACGGTATACCATCCCCCAGGTAGGCTTCGCCCACCAAAATCTGTCGGTGATATTTTTATAATACAAAAAACCAGAAGATGAAGAGGATGCGATACCGCTAATCTACTTTTGCTCTTGTTTGTTTCAATTAATGATTTCATTATTGCGACTACTCCGATGTTAATCTATTTCCTCTGCTCATGGAAATACCCACCTCCACAACTCCGTGAAGATGGCAACACGATTGTGCGGTGCTTGGCTGTATCAATTATAA
>CAZGEP010000086.1:0-19415 GCA_964524955.1 uncultured Planctomycetota bacterium
AAAGTCAGGAGATGACAAAAATTTGAATCGGCAAACGCGAAAAGTCTGTTTTCGTGCAAAATTCAGGTATCAACAAAAACAACCCAACGAAAGATGTTATCTGCCCTGAATTTTTGGAATAAATAGCTTCAGGCATGAGAGGACGGCATAGGCTTTATGATAAGGATCATATCCAGAAGTAGTTTCCTTTAAAATCCGCAAACTGTCCAGACGCCAAGCTGTCCTATGCATCTTTACTGTAAAATCCCCGCTGTGTCGGCTCGTCAAGAACGAATGCACCGGTACGGGTCAGTTCGGGATGGATTTTGCTTTGCATTCGCCATCCATGATCGTCATTGAAGTGAAGGTGAAGCCGGTTGAATCGAAGGGCCGGCATGATGTCCAGGCAGGCAAGCAGAAAGTCTTTGCTCAGAAAGTGACGGCTGGAGTCCAGCATCAGTCCGCGCCACTCAAAGGCGGGTTTGTCCGTAATTTGCATGCAGGGCCAGTATCACGCATCATCTTTTTCTTCTGCTAACTGGGCCAGGGCTTCGCATGCATACAGCAGGCCGGCAGTTGTGCCGTTGAGCAGAATTCCGCTGTCTGTGATTTCAAGCCGGTATCCTTCGGGACCCAGATCAGTAAGGTCTTCCTGAATCAACTGGATTTTTGCACAGGTGCCGGCAGCATTGCTGCTGTTCTGAAGATGGATGCCGGTCCGGTTATGGAGTCTGTTTTTCAGGTGTTGGGTGATTTGTCGGTTTTCATGGGAATTCGGGCGGCAATCAATGATCAGGTTTTTATCCAGTGCCAGCACACCGGATTGTCTGGTTGTTTTGTACGGGGTTGGTAACATGGAACGCCGGCTCCAGGTTGTTTGTTTTGATGTCCATAATTCGTTTTGTTTTTACCTTCAAACTTCTTTCTGCACCGTTGTGTAACGTATATTCTATCAGCGCAGCGGATTTCCCTTACGGTCTGTGGGGTGCTGGGAAAAGAATGGATCATTGTTTTCTGTTATCCATGTTTTCAGCTGCCGGGCCATTCTGTTTCGAACGTCTGCATACGCGGGATCCTGTGCCACGTTGGTGATCTGCTCCGGGTCGCTGGTCAGATCATAAAGTTCCTCACCGTGCATCTGATAGAGATTGTACTGATATTCCCGGGTCCGGATCATGCGGATGGGATTGACCCATTTCTGTTTGGAAAAATACTGACCGATTACAAATTCCCTTTCCGCCGGTACGTCGTCGTCTTTGAGAAGGGGAAGGAGAGAGGTGCCGTCGGTACCTTCTGCGGCAGTGCCGGCCATGTCCGCAAGCGTGGGAACCAGGTCCACATTCACGGTCGGCCAGTTAATGGTTTTCGGAGTGAAATCCGGCGTTTGTCCGGCAGCGGGGCGGATGATCAGGGGGACGCGCATCATCTGGTTGTACATGAAGGGCCCCTTGTAGATCAGCTTGTGGTGGGTGTCCATGTCTCCGTGGTCAGAGGTGATGATGATTGCGGTATCCGAGAGCGTCCCTGCGTCTTCGAGCTCGGTCAGGATGCGGCCGACTTCCGCGTCATAGAGCCGTGTCTTTTCCCGGTAGATCTCCTGGTAGCGCTGCCAGGCCGGGGATTCGGTGCCTGCGATTACGGTGCCCTGGTCGGTGTCCATGAATTCCTGCTGCACGCGCGGTACCGTGGACAGGTCTTTTTTGTGCCAGGTTTCGGGCAGGTCCCGCGGTGCGGCGGGCATGGGGTCTTCCTCTGTATGAAACTCATAGATGTCATGCGGGTTGCGATAGGAGAGGAAGAGTGCAAAGGGCTGTTCAGAGTCTGCAGCACGGCGGATAAAGGAAAGTCCGTTTCGGGTGGTGTCTGCGTCTCTGTGATTTTCTTTTCCAGTAACGCCTTCGTCCTCATCCCATCCCGCAGTTCCGACCGGATCTTTGCCCAGATGCCATTTGCCGAAATATCCGGTTCGATAGCCGGCTTTTTGAAGGAGCTTTGCGATGGTCGGCATGCGGAGCGGTTCACCCCCTGCTGCACCTACGTTGCCCAGCACACCGGTTTTGGAAGGGTAGAGCCCGGTCATGATGGAGGAACGGCTGGGCGAGCACTGAGGGGTGGTGCAAAAGGCATTGGAAAAGACAAGGCCTTCTTCAGCCAGGCGGTCAAGGTTGGGAGTCTGGAAAGATGGATCCTGAAAACCGGCAGCCTGCCAGTGCTGTTGATCGGAAAAGATAAAAAGGATGTTTGGTTTCTTACTCATCGATGTTCTCCTTGTGAATTCCCTTCATCGCTTCGGGGCTGGCTTGACCGGTTTCATGCCCGGAACCAGCCCGACCAGACTGATGTCATCAATCCAGGCGTTGCCCGGACCGGTTTTGGTCAGAGAAAGCGTTGCTTTGCCCGCCTCTTTACCGGTGGTCATGCGCACCCGGATATACTGCCAGCCGGTTTTCTGAGCAGTGGTAACGGTGAAGGGTTTGTCCGCGATTCCAGTTACTTCTAATTTTACAGATGCGCCTTTTGTCGCCTTGACCCAGGCCGCGGCTTCATATTCCTGGCTGGGGCGCAGGCCTGTGATCTCCTGGGTGATGCCGTCGGGCGCTTCTCCGGTCAGCTGTACGCTGTTTCCGATGATGGAGTTCCGCCTGGCATACGAAACAACAATATTGCCCTTTCCCCGGATGACTTGTGCGGATTTGGCGCCGGTTGGCTGCCAGGGACCGAGTGTCTTTCCATACTGCATCCAGCTGAAGGAACCATGGCGGACCCGATTGTGCAGGGGGGTGTCGGAGAGTCTGTATTCGGGATTCGGCGGATTGTCAAAGTCGTGACCGGGTTTCCAGGCCTCGCCCGGTGCATAGGCGCCGACATAAGACTTTCCGTTGGTGATGCCCGGAACCACCAGACCTTTGTCCGCACCGGCAGTGAAATTGCGGAAGTTTTTCTGGTTGAGGCTGCCCGCGGCTTTGCCGATGAGATTGTTTTTCAATACCAGCTGGGGGTGAGACTCGATCCGGCCGCGGACCGCGTTGTTGATGCAGGCGCTGCCGTACATCCAGTCGGTTTTCCAGCGTCCCCAGTTGGTGATCTTTCCCAGGACTGTGTTGTTAATGAGAATGCTGTAGAGACAGGGCTTGTTGAGTGTGATATTTCCCCAGGCGTTATTCCAGGTGACATTGTGATGAATCAGATGGAAGCTGCAGAAATTGTCCAGGTAGATGCCCATCTGGTGGCCTTGGGCCCGGTTGTCATGAACCCAGTTGTAGCGGTATTCCGTGCCTGTTCCGTCCAGGGAGTTTACATAGGTGGCGCCCAGGTCACTGCAGATGCGTCCCATGTTAAAGATATTGTTGTACTGAACAATGTTGGCCTGGCCGTTCGGCTGGACACAGTCCCGGCCTGTGTCGTGAATGGTGTTGTGGCTGATCAGCGTTTCCCAGCCCCGGATTCGGATGGGTGAAGCATAGGAGCCGGCATAGTCGGTGTGATGGATCCAGCAGTTGATCACGTTGTTGCGATACCCTCTCAAGGTGATACCGCTGCCCGCGCAGTAGGCAATCTCGCTGTCCCGGATGGTGTTGTGGTGACCGTCCGCGGAGATACCCAGGGTCTCGTTAAGTCCGTAGCCTGTGTCGCCGCCGCGGGTATGCGCGATCCAGTACATGCGCAGGTCCGCGAGTCGGCAGTGATTGGATTCTTCCAGGCGGATGCTTGCACCGTGAATCTTCAAGCCGGATACATGGATGTGATCCCGCTCGTTGAGGTCAAAGGCCCAGTCGCGGCGTTTGGCTTCAATGCGCATTTTCGAAGGATCCTGATCAGGCTTCAGACAGAGATAAAGTGTCCTGGTTTGTGTGTCCAGAAACCATTCATTGGGCGCGTTCATCTGGGCTTTGATGCCGGTAATATAAAAGACACCGCCATGTCTGTGTGCCGGGCTCATGTTGGTACCAATGGAGCCGGCATATCTGGGCAGAGAGCCCAGATGAATTTTCTTTTCTCCGGCCTTGTTGCCTGTAACCGTGGTGCTCCAGGTGGTCCATTTGCATCCGGCCAGCACCCAGACCACAGCGCCTTTCCAGTAGTCGGCCGGTACGTTGGGCAGGTGCTTGCAGAGGAGGTATTGGTTGGTGGAGCCCCGGTCGTAGCCGATGGCTTCCCAGTCCAGGGGGTCGTTGTTTTTTTTGCTCGGCCACCGGGCTTCAAATCCGGAACTGTTGTTGATGAAAACCTGATTGTGACGGCCCATGTCCCAGTCCATGGGCGCTTTCCATGTGTTTTTGCTGTCACGGGTCCAGCCCGTTACGGGTTCGGTTCCCATAACTGAGGGGCGTTCGTCGGGCCAGTTTTGAAAAACAATGGGAGCGTCGGGTTTGCCGGAGTTTTCGGGGCGGACGCATTCGCGGTAGGTTCCGTTGCGGATCAGGCAAATGTCGCCCGGCTTCATGATCTGCGCGGCTCGGGATATGGTCTTGAAGGGGGAGGAGCGGGAACCGTCGTTCTTGTCGTTTCCGTTTAAAGACACCGTGTACTCCGCGGCATGCAGGCTGACGGCAACGGAAAAGAGCAAAAGCAGAGAAAGGGTATTTTTTGTGGTTCTGGTTTTCATGATATGTCTCGCTTTGTGAAGGGGTTCCTGTTTTGGTTTGCGTATTAGATTTCCATGTAATAAATACCCCGGAATCCTTCGTGCGTGGAATCAAAGGAGATCGCGGTTCCCTGCGGATTCCAGCGGGGATGCAGGTCGCAGCGGGCGTTGTGAAGCAGATCCGGCAGGGAAAAGAAGCGCCCCAGCCTGGTGCCGCCACGGTTTTTCAGATCATAGATCCAGAGATTCCGGAAGGATTCGTTGTCCGGATAGCTGTCATAGAGCATGCGGCTCAGATCAGGGGAGTAGCTGCAGTGGCCGTCTTTCAGGAAAAATTCCGGATCAATCGGGTCTTTCTGCTGCGACTGATCGGTGACTTCAAAGAGTGCGGTGGCCCCTTCTGTCCGGTTCGGGTCAGTCATCCAGAAGGCAATGGTGCGTTCATCTTTCCAGTGATAGTGGGATGCGGTTCCGGGAGAATTGAGAAAGTATGGATTGCTGCCGTCCCGGTCCAGGGTCATGACCATGGTCCTGAGATCCGGGCCGCTTGTCTTGTGGCGGATGAGTGCCAGGATGCGGGTGCCGGATGGATTAAAGGTGATATGGTTGACCAGGATTTTTTCCGGTTTTTCGTAAAAAGAACGGATTATGTCCCAGATTTGAGCGCAGGAAAGGATTATGTCTGAACGGTTTTGACGGATGTCCACAGCAATGATACCGTCATCTTTGGGGCAGTTCTCGGATGCGAATGGATCCGGAATATTGCAGTAACCGTATCCAGGCCGGTAGTCGTAGAGCCGTGAGAAATTAATGGAAACGCCCCAGTTGCCGTCATCAGAAACATGGGCCAGCGGAAGGTCAAGAGTACGGCTCTTTCCGGTCGCGGTGTCACGGATCACGCTCACAAATCGGTTGTCCTGAAAATCATTGTGGATAATCTCATTGCCGGAGAGCCACCGCAGCAGTGACCCCTGCTGAAAGTTCCATGCGCGGGTTTCAGCCAAAGGGATCGTACAGCCGGTTGAGATGTCGATCAGGCCGATTTCAGCTGTGTCTGCTTTTTCCGGCAGCCGGTCAATGAACGAGACCTTGTGATAGAGGTGTCGGCTGCCGGACGGATCAAAGGCCGGAATGTCGTAATATCCGAAAAAGAAGTGTTCGTCCTGTGGAGATATCCGCTGGAATGGGTGGTCAGTAAGATATGTTTTTTTCGGGCTGTTTTGGGTGGTCATGGCGATTCTCCTGCCTGCATAAATGCAATTTTTAATTTTTTATAAAACGCCGAGGTTACGGAGTTTGCTTGTCAGAAGCGAGGTGTTTTCAAAGAGAATGGCGTTGATGCCGAGTTCTTCCGCAGATGCAATATTTTCGGTCTTGTCATCAATAAAGACGCAGGACTCCGGTTTCTGTGCGATGTGATGCAGAGTCTGTGTGTAGATTTCCGGATCCGGCTTGGCCAGCTGCATTTCATAGGAGAGAAATCTCCGATCTGCTGGGAAGAAATCCAGTATGGAATAGTGTTGGTTGATGTATTCGTAATGGGTTTGGTTGGTGTTGGACAGGCATGCAAGACTGTATCGCTGATTGAGCGATGTAAGCAGGTCCCGGATTCCGGGGATTTCTCCGGTAAAGATCGTACACCAGAAGTCCGCAATGTCCAGGGACGTGTCGTTGACGCCGTATTCTTCGCTGATAAAGTGAAAAACATCCTGTTCTGTGGCTGCGCCTACATCAAGCTGCTTGAAGAGGTCGGTACTCAGCAGGAATTCTTCAATCTCCTCCGGCCTGCAGCCCGCATGTTCTGCAAGACGGGAGGATGCAATTCTGAAATCATAATCAACGATGACTTTTCCCAGATCAAAGATCAGGCATTGAATCATTGGAACTCCATGACGCGGCACCGTCTGCCACGCGAAATTCGTGGGTTTGTATGGTCTGGCCGGTCTTTTCTTTGTAGGTGCGGGTTATGTAATTTGTTAATTCTGCGGCGTTCTCCGACGGTACGATGCTCAGCGTGCATCCGCCGAATCCGCCTCCGGTAAGCCGGGCGCCCAGAATGCCTGATTGCGAATAGGCTAAATCCACGAGGATGTCAAGTTTCGGGCAGGAGTTTTCAAAGTTGACACGGGAGGATTCATGGGAGGCGCGAAAAATCTCCGGCATATCCTGCGGACGGTTGTTCCGCAGGCAGTCTGCAAGCCGTTTAACCCGGTCGTTTTCGCCTACAATGTGTTTTGCCCTTCGATATAGATTGTCGGGCAAATTTTTCCGCTGGGATTCAAGCTCGTCCGGGGATACGTCGCGAAGCGCGGTGATGTCTTTGTTCAGGTACGTTTTGAGCTGCTCTGCTGCTGCCATGCATTCGTTGTGCCGGGTGTTGTATTCAGACTCCACCAGGTTGTGCTTGACACCCGTGTTGCAGATCACAAGGGTGCAGGCGGAAGAGTCAATGGGAATGTATTCATGGCGGAGCGTGCGGCAGTCCAGCTGGATCAGATGGTCAGCTTTTCCGAAGACGCTGGAATACTGATCCAGGATTCCGCAGCTCATTCCCACATAATTGTTTTCCGCACTGCGGCAGAGTTGGGCAATGTCAAGGTCGTCAATGGTCAACTCAGAGGCGGTTCGGATCAGCATGGCAAATCCAACCTCCAGTGATGCGGAGCTGGAAAGGCCGGACGCAGTGGGAACGCTGCTGGTTAATACTGCGTCCAGACCACTGATCTCGTACCCATTGGTTTGGAGTGTCTGAGCCACTCCCTTCAGATAGTCAGGCCACTGCCCGGTTGCGGTACCAATCGTGTCCAGGTTGAACTCTGTTGTTTCGTTGAATTCGTTTGAGAACACCCGGACTCGCGAGTCGCTGCGTCGTTTGCCCGCGAAAAGGGTTCCGCAGTTGAGCGCGGAGGAGATGACCAGGCCGTCATTGTAGTCGGTATGATTGCCGAGAACTTCAATACGGCCCGGGGCACGGGAAAAGAACTCCGGAGTGGCGTCAAAGGTGGATTGGAATAAATCGGTCACCGTGAAGGTTGAATGGTTGTTCATAAGAATGGATGCCTGATCAATCGTTGTCAAGGAGATTGTAAAATACGCCTGTGGTGGTGGCCAGATTAAATAGAATGGAGGAAAGATCCTTGACCAGCCGCATTCCGCCTATGCGTACTGGTTTGGCAGGTACAACAATGGTGTCTCCCGGCATGATCCGCTGTTTTTTACTGCCCCAGTGGAGAAAGCCGGTTTGTCCTGCCCGTTCTGTGGCGCCGTTTGCCCGGACAATATAGGTCCGGCTTCGATCACCCTCCCGGGTCAGACCGCCGGCACGGTCCAGGTAATAGTTGAGGTTTTTCCTGCTGGAGTAGACCAGTGTATTGGGGCAATAGACATTGCCGAGAATGGCCACGGTTGTGATTTTCCTGGGAACATGCAGAGCGTCCCTGTCTTCAAGCAGGATATTGTTCTCGGTGTGACGGAGTCTTTCCGGGGCATCCAGGTTGACTACGATTCGTCCTGTAATCTCAAATGCCTTCATTTGTTCCAGCACGTTCTTTTTCTGCATGATCACGCCCTGAAGGGACTGGACTTCATCCTGACTGAATGTGCTGGTCGCCGACAGCCGGGAGGAGAGTTCCAGCAGACGCTCTTCCTCTTTGTAAATAAAACGTTCAAGGTTTTTCTTTTGTTGTTCCCGGATGGATTCCCGGCTGAATTCGCTGCCGTACAGATAGGCGTCCTTGGTAAATCCGCCAGCGCGTGTAATCAGATCCGCCAGCCGCTCGCCCCGTACGACCGCATATTTTCCCGGATACTTGACTTCGCCGGTGATATTGACGGTGATGAATTTCTTTTGTGCATCGGTCGGGGTCTTAATAAGAAGGTAGTCTTCTCTGCGCAGGGACCGGTTGTGCGACGGGTTGTTCTTCAGCGCTTCCTGGATATCGATTTCAGCGCGGGTGGTTACATTGCCGTTGTCTGAAAGTTTAATGTGTGTGAGTTCAGCGGTGGTAGTGATTTCCGGATGGGTAATGCCTCCGGCAAGGCGTATCAGATCAGCGACACGCATGCCCTGGCGAAATTCAAATTCTCCGGGTTTGTGTACAGCACCTTCGATTATGACTGTGGTTTTTTCTGTAAAGGCTTCTCTGGAAAAGATGGTGACGGTATCTTTGGGCTGAAGCGGAATGTCTGTTTCACCGTCTACAGCCTTTTTCAGGTTGAACGGGACCAGCTCTTTTTCCAGGCTTTGGGGATTGATTCGCTCGATCAGTGCGTAATTCCACAGCGGTTCGGGTTTGATCAGATTACGCTTTCGAAGCAGATCTCCGGCGTGCAAGCCCTTTTTCCACTCAAACTGCTCTTCCCGGTATACATGGCCGATCAATTTGACCATGGTTGCGTCTTCGGTCACGGCCTGGTAGACCTTGATGATGTCTCCGTCCTGAACCGTGAGTTCTTTGTCCGGGCCTTTGAGGGAGGTGTCCAGGACTTTTATGTGCTTGCCGTCTACGATTCGTTCCAAAGCAATATGATAGGGATGGCCGATCGCAGTGATCCCGCCCGCCAGTGTAATGATTTCGGAAACGGTTTTCTCTGAATGCAGTTCATAGATGGCAGGACGTTTGACGTTGCCGGCAACGGCGACCTGTTTTCCAATAACCGGTATACAGAGAATATCTCCGGAGATAATCTGAACGTCTGAAGGGTACTTTCCGGTACGCAGAAAGTCATACAGGTCTATCTCAGCCAGAACCTTGTTTTCCCGTTTGAGTGTGATGTGCCGCAGGGACCCGGTTTTTTTCGGACCGCCCGAGCTCATGATTGCGGTGATAAAAGAGGAATAGGGCGGAATGCTGGTCATGCCCGGTTTGACGGCTTCGCCGACCACAAAGATACGCACCGGCCGCATGGAACTCAGACTGATGTGAATACGGAACTTATTCAATATTCTGGAATAGGCCTCCTTGATTCGTTTCTTCGCGTCTGCCAGATACAGTCCCCCGATATCCACGGGTCCGGCCTTTTCAAGAAGCAGTTTTCCGTCTTTTTTAACGTTCGCGGCAAATTCTGCTTCCAGCTGTCCCCATATTTTAATACTGAAGGTGTCTCCGCTGGCAACAATATATTTTTTGCTGGGCGGCGTATTATCCAGCGAAAGAAATGCGCTGTCTGCAGCGGTCAGGCTGAAGAAGTCATACCCGAACGGGGTGAGATCCATTGTGATTTCAGCGGAATGCTGACCGGAAACATATTTTTCAAACCATGAGGGGATGTCTCTGTCTGCAGAGATTCGCAGAAGTTTTTCAGGATCATACGGAATCCGTCGGTATGGTGTCAGGCGGTCTTTGGATACATCCAGTTTGCTTTGATCTTGATTTTGTTTGCGTTCCCCTTCTTTTTCTTTGTATTTACGAACACTGAAAGACTCTTGGGGAAGGGATGATTTTGTTTCAGACTGGAGCGTATCTGCGTCTTCCAGTTTTGTTTTTTCAAAGAGACGCGGGTCAGGCCCATGCTCTTTGAGCAGTCTGGAAAAATCCTGGTCAAGCTTTTTTTCTGATCTGGATGTAAAGGTGGACTCGGGTTTTTGCTCAACAACATATCCCTTCTTTCTGAGAAACTCCAGCCACTTTTTGGAGAGCATTTCCCGTTCCGCAGAGCTCAGGCTGTCCGGACCCTTGTCTATTCTGCCGGGAATCGGGTCGTCGCAGAAGCAATGTGCGCAGAAGAAAAACAGAAGCAGGAGTGCTAAGAAAGAATGAACGCGGAGTTTTTTAGTCATCAGATTCCTCAGAATTAATAAAATTATACTTGACATAGTTTTTATTTTGCTTATGGTATGAAATCCGACTGAAAAGTCAACAACAGAAAATGAAATTGTATGGTTCGCACAAAAGGTGAATTTTCTTACACTGAAAGAGTTTACTGATTTTTTTGCTTGACAGTTTTTGAGTGAGGGCTATAATTGTACAACGATTATTGTTACGTAATGAGAATAGAGAAAGAGACGGTTGGATGTTCTCTTTTTTGGCGGATAAGGATATCCGGGAAAGGAGGTATATCCGGAGAAGAGAGACATTGAAAGTTTGAAGCAGGCTTAGGCGAATTATTTACAAACGAATATGGTTCAATAAGGAATTCAAGTTTTCAGGAGGAGTTATTTATGAAATTGAGAAATTTATTTCTGGTACTGCTGATTACAGCAGGACTCTTTGTAGTAGGTTGCGGAAGCGATGATGACGACGATGACACTACGTCAGCTGCCGCAGGAACAGTTACAGGTGTTGCAGCTACAGGTGCTGCACTCGCAAACGCAACTGTCAATGTGTACAATTCCGCCGGAACACTGGTTGGTACAGGCACAACCGACAGCAACGGTGCCTTAAGCGTTTCCGTCAGTTCCACGGATACGGTCTATGTGATTGTGATCAGTGATGGAACCAATACCGTATCCACTGTTGGCGATGGTTCCGGTGAAGCCGTGACACCGCTGACAACTATTGTAATGATGTCACTGCTCAAGATCGACTATGCCACGCTGACATCCGGCGGATTTACATCCGCGATTGCCAGCAATTCGGGCAACCTGACCGCAGCCAACATCGCCACTGTGGGCAACCAGGTTCTGGCCATGCTCGGGTTGAGCGGCATTGATATCTTTGCTTCCAGCGGACTGACTATTGGCGGCGCTGGCTATGATTCGCTACTGGATGCAGTCGGTACAGTTTTTACCAGCCTGTCCGCGTTTCTGAGTAATTTCAGTACAACCAGCGACACTCTGGTTAGCACAGTTACCGCTGCCCAGCTGACCCAGGTTGTTGCTGCTGCTGATCTTACCGGAACCGGCGTTACACTAGATCCGGATTCAGCCAAGAATCCTTATTTTACGCTGAATACGAATGTTGTTCAGGTTGGTTCAACTGTCAGGCAGATCGGAGTACCTGTTAACGGAACCGCAACGGTTGCGACTCCTGCTCCGACTTTTACGGCAGGGTCATCTCCGGCTATCAGCATGACGTTTGCCAATCAGTTTGTATTTTCCAGTACCAGTGCAACCATGACGCTGGTGGTGAGCGACAGTGCTTCCAGCCGGACAGCAACGGTTACCATGAGCGTAAATGTTTCCAGTGACGGAACAGACACAACTGTTACAGTCCCTGCGCAGTCCAATATCAGCGCAAATGTCACCTATGAAGACGGAACTTCCGCTACGGTTACTTTTTCCAATACAACCGCGGATGGTCCGGTTACCTCTTCCGGAAACACTGTAACACTGGACCCGGCCAATCTCAGATCAAAGATTGAGAGCAAGCTTGACAGTATTTCTGGAATCGTTGATGTTGAGGAAGCCGGAACCTATACGTACACTGTGACGCTTTCCGGTATTCCGGTTGCCCATGTTGCAGATGATGGAACCTATACTGCTTTTACAGCAGTAACCGGTTCGTTTGTTGTACAGTAATAAACTCAATTGAGTTATCAAACCCCGTTGGGAAAGAATCCTGACGGGGTTTTTTTATTGGACAATTCGCTGAATCCTTCTATAATACAAAACTCGTTTTTATGAAAATCTGAAATACACAGGTGTATGGTGAACTATCCACGATTTATTTGCAGTCTTCTGTTTATCCTCTGTTTTGTGGAAACCGGTCGGTTGTTTGCCGGTGAGGGCGACCGGTATATCACTCTTATCCAGGACAGTCCGACCGCGCATGTGCTGGAAAAGGGACGACTGGAGTTTTCTTTTTTTCACAAGCGGATCAACAATACCCTGGATATCTTTAATGTCAAGGAGAGCATTGCCCGGGATGTTTCCGGGCTCAATCTGGATGATCTGGGCAGTATCGGTGATTTAAGCGCCTATGATATGTACGGGAATATCGGGTTGTGGAATGGATTGATGCTGTCGGCGTCCGGGGGCATCGAATACCTGGAGATCTTAAACAGTACGTCCAAGATCGACCGTCTGAATATCGGGCTCAAGTATAATCTGTTGCCGGAAGGTTCTTTCTCGCCGGCAATCAGTCTGAAAGCCGGGTTCAAGGCCAATCGGGGATCCGGTATTACCAAGCAGTTCAGTCAAATTACCTTTAATGTAACAGATAATGTTACGATTACCAAAAAATATACAGACAAACAGTACCTGACACTGGGCGGACTGAAGGACAGTACAAAATATTTTGGGATCTACGCAGGCAAGATGTTCTTTTCACGTGTGGAACTCCATACCTTCTTTGAGTACGGCCGTACCAAGGTGGAGTCAGAATTTGATACATCGCTGGCCATTGAAGAGATTCAGCGGAACCTGAGGTTTCTGGAATACAAGTCTCATGATTATGCATTTGGTATCGGATCAAATGCCAGGCTCTTTTCCAAATTGATCTTTAACTTTGAATATCGGTACTCCTGGATGAATCATGACATTTCCGGGGATTTCGATGGCAGGGAGTACACCAAAAACCACAATATCAAGGCCAGGTTTCACATTCTTCTGACCAATTTTCTGGCCCTGACTCTTCAGGGAGAGTATTTTTCCAATCAGCTGATCGGTGAGATGCCCTTTATTTACAACAAGCGGTCGGCAGGCAAGTTTGATAATCCCTATGGATATCTTGGAATTGGAATCACGTTCGGGTATAACTATGCCAGATAAGAATCTTCCTGCAAAACAGACCGTACAGGAAGATGAAATTGATCTGGTGGAACTCCTGTGCGTGATTGTCAAGCGATGGAAGATTCTTGCATCCACAATATGCCTGGGCATTGGTGCGGGTCTTTTTCTGGTTTTTGCGTATCTGCCGGTGCTCTATTCGTCCACGGTGACCATGCTTCCGCCGACCGGCGGGCAGTCCGACGCCGCGTCCCTTGCCAGCCGGCTGGGTGAGGTAGGGCAGATGTTTGGTCTGGGCAAGACCGGTGGCCAGGGCCTGAGCAGCCTGGATCTGTGCAAGGCCATGCTCAAGAGTCGGCGTCTGCTCAGGGAAATGGCCCGAAGATTCGAGCTTCCGGAACATTATGAAATGGAGAAGCAGCAAGCCGAATACACGGAAAAACAGTATATCTCCGCGGGTAACCAGCTCAAGGAAATGACGAGGATCGATGAGACCGAAGAGGGGTTGATTACGATATCTGTGGATGATTCAGCTGCTGAATACGCTACCCGTCTGGCTAATGGATACGTGGATGTGCTGAAGGAACTCAAGGATCAATTTGTCAAAACGGATGAGACCCGGCGCCGGGAGTTTCTGGAGCAGCGTGTGCAGCGGTCCCGGGAGGAACTGGCGCAGGCACAGGAAAAACTGCGCAGGTTTCAGGAAAAGCACAAAACCGTAGCGATCAGTCAGCAGGCAGAAGCTGTCATGGAGGCACTCAAAGAATTAAAAAAGAATTACACGGAACTGGAAGTTGAGCTGGGAGTGGAAAAGAAATTTGCCACATCCGAGGCGCCTCAGGTACAGCGCCTGGAAGAGAACCTGAAAGAGCTGGACGAGCAGATACACAAGCTTGAGTTTGGCGGAGACACGAACAAAGAAAATACTCAAAACAGGGACTCGGAGGCGAATGCTGCTCAAGCAGATTCCAGCCGGCTCTTTATGCCACTTATGAATATTCCCAGAATCGGCATCGAATACGCGCATTTATACGGTGAGGTACAGATCCAGCAGCGGATATTTGAGCTGTTGCGAAAAGAATTTGAGCTGGCCAAGATTGAAGAGCGTAAGCATCCGACTGTAATACAAATCATGGATTCAGCCATACAGCCTGAGAACCCGTCCAAGCCCAGAAAGAAACTGGTTTTGGTTGTCGCGGTCTTTGCTGCCGGTTTTCTTGGGCTTTTTCTCTGTTTCCTGGTGGAATTTGTTTGCAGAGTACTTCACGACCCCCAGCGGAGAAACCAGATACATACGTACCTCTCCGGTTCATAGGGAAATACACCATTGATTGTTCAAGCACCAGCCAAAGTCAATCCTTTCCTGCAGATTCTCAGAAAACGAAACGACGGTTTTCATGAAATATTCACTGTCATGGACAAGGTTTCGCTTTATGATACCCTGACCTTTACTCCTGTTGATTCGGGGCTGCATTTTCAGACATCGGGCATGGATATTCCCGATGACTCCAGGGGAAATCTCGTGCTTCGTGCAGCGCAGCTCTTCAGCCTTCGATCAAACAGAGAACTGAATCTCGAAATCCGGCTGGATAAAAACATACCCATTGGCGCGGGCCTGGGAGGCGGCAGCAGTGATTGCGCCTCCACGCTGTTTGCCTTGAATCAGCTCTTTTCGTGCTTCAGCTCTGACCAGCTGACAGAAATGGCTTCTGAACTGGGGTCAGACGTTCCTTTTTTCTTGTATCCGGGAGCTGCCGTGTGTACCGGCAGGGGAGAGCTTATTCGGCCTGTATCTTCCCGAAAACATTATTATATTATAGCGGTACCAACGGTTTCAGTATCCACGGCCAGGGTATATAAAAGTTTGAAATTCCCCTTGACAAACCCGGATTTTAATGGTAAAAATGTGTTCAATTCCCTGGAAAAGGATATGTCTCCATATCTGTTTAACAATATGGAGGAGACTGTGTTAAGTTTATTTCCGGAGATGAATCGGTTCTGGCGGAACTTGGAAGGTCGAGTGGAACAGAAAATTCATATGTCCGGCAGTGGTTCAGCCGTGTTTTTATATTTCAGCAACAGAAAGGAGGCGGATACGGCGGGTGAGAGATTGAGGGCGATGAACAACTGCAGGATTTTTGTAGTACAGAGTGTGTGATTTCAAGTGGTGACGAGGGGGTTCCGATTCTTATGCGAAAACAGCTCAGCAGAGATTTGATAATCCCGGATCTGCAGTTGAAGGTTGATTTGTTCTGAGTGAAAGGAGACAGCCGTGAAGATTACTGAAGTCAAGGTAAAACCCATGCGGGATAAACGGGATAAACTGCTTGCATTTGCAAGCATTACCATTGATGATGCCTTTGTGGTCAAAGAGTTGAAAATAATCAAGGGGGCAAAAGGGATTTTTGTTGCAATGCCGAGTAGAAAAGTAACGGAAAAATGTCCGGAGTGCGGGTGCAAGAATCATATACGGGCCCGTTTCTGCAATGATTGCGGCAGACGAATTGATGATGGAAAAAAAGATGCGACCATGAAGGAAAAGTTTCATGTGGACGTGGCGCATCCCATTAACTCCGAGTGCAGAGAACAGATTCAGAAGCGGGTAATGGAGGCCTATGAGAAAGAGGCGGATTTCGATAGCCAGGAAGACGACAGTCCGGTGGATGAGGATATCGACGATAAATACGAGCATGTGGAACAGGATCAGGATGAGGATGTCGTTGAAAATGCGGATGACATTGACGAGGATACCGGTCAACAGAATGATGAGAACGATGGTGAGCCGGAAAAGAAAAGCAGATTCGGATTTGGTATCTTTTCCTGAGAACATGGAGAGCTATGAGCGAAAAAAAGAAAAAGAAGAAAACCGGCGCAGACTTGCTTGTGGAAGCATTCCGCAGCGAGAAGGTTGATTTTATTTTCGGATATCCGGGTGGTGTGGTTATTCCGATCTTTGATGTCTTTTATGACGTGAAAGACATCAAATTTATTCTGACTCGACACGAACAGGCAGCTGTGCATGCAGCAGACGGCTATGCCCGGGTAACCGGCAAGCCCGGTGTATGTGTGGCTACTTCCGGGCCCGGTGCAACGAATCTGGTGACGGGCATTGCCACTGCCAATATGGATTCGGTCCCGCTGGTTATTATTACCGGTCAGGTGAAACGTCATCTGATCGGAAACGATGCCTTTCAGGAAGTGGATGTTACCGGCATCACACGATCCATATCCAAGCATAATTATCTTGTTCAATCAATTGAAGAACTGCCCCGAGTGATCAAGGAGGCCTTCTACATAGCGACCACGGGCCGTCCGGGACCTGTCGTGATTGACCTGCCTCTGGATGTGACGGTTTCCGAGACGAACGATTTCTATCCAGAGGAGGTTGCGATACGGGGATACAATCCGAATTATGAAGGCAATATCAAGCAGATAAAAAATGTGGCTGGTATGATCAATGAATCCGAACGGCCGGTGTTTTACGCGGGCGGAGGAGTGATTATTTCCGGGTGCAGTCAGGAACTCTTTGATATTGCGGTAAAAAGCCAGATTCCGGTGACCAACACGCTGCTGGGTCTGGGTTCTTTTCCGGGTGGTCATGAATTGGCCCTGGGTATGCTGGGAATGCACGGGAATGCGTATGCCAATTATGCGATTATGAAGAGTGACCTGATTATTGCAGTCGGTGCCAGATTTGATGACCGGGTTACGGGCAAAGTGGAAGAATTCGCTCCCAATGCAAAGATTATTCATATCGATATCGACCCGTCTTCAATCAGCAAGAACATCAAGGTTGATCTTCCAGTTGTTGGAGATGCCGGAAATATCCTTCGTCAGCTCAAGGGCTTGGTCAAAGAGAAGACGCGTCCTGGATGGCTGGAGCAGATTGAAGAATGGAAGAAAAAATTTCCGACGAAGTATGCCCAGGATGACGAAGGTCTGGCTCCTCAATATGTGGTGGAGCAGATTTATGAACTGACCCAGGGCAAGGCAATCATAACCACCGAGGTCGGTCAGAATCAGATGTGGACAGCTCAGTTTTATAAATTCACGGAGCCTCGCCAGCTGGTTTCTTCCGGAGGACTCGGGACCATGGGCTATGGGCTTCCCGCAGCAATCGGTGCTCAGCTGGGATGTCCGGACCGCGTGGTCTGTGATGTTGCCGGAGACGGTTCGATCCAGATGAATATTCAGGAGCTGACAACAGCAGTACGGTTGAAGCTGCCGCTGAATGTCTGCATTCTGAATAATATGTATCTGGGAATGGTGCGACAGTGGCAGGAACTCTTTTTCAGCAAGAGGTATTCGCAGACCGATTTGGACGACAGCCCTGACTTTGTAAGCATTGCCAGAGCATTCGGGGCTGAGGGCCTGTTAGTGAATAAAAGAGAGGATGTTGTACCTGCGCTTACAGAGGCCTTTGAATCCGATAAAACCTATGTGTTGGATTTCCATGTGAAGAGAGAGGAAAATGTCTTTCCCATGGTGCCTGCCGGGGAGGCGCTGGACCGGATGATTGGAGGGATGGCCTGATGCACGAACATATAATTTCCGCTCTGGTAGAAAATAAGGCGGGTGTTCTTTCCCGGGTTGCGGGGCTTTTCAGCAGTCGGGGATACAACATTGACAGTCTTGTTGTCAGCCGAACAGAGGATCCGGATTTGTCAAGAATGACGCTGGTCGTAAAGGGCGATGATCTGATTATTGAACAAATCCGAAAGCAGCTGGAGCGGTTGATTGATACCATAAAAGTTCGAGATCTGACACAGCTGGAGTATGTGGTCAGGGATTTTCTTCTGATGAAGGTAAACGCGCAGCCTTCCAAGCGGGGTGAGATCTGCAATCTGGTCAACCTCTTTAAGGGAGAAGTACTGGACGCGACGCGAAACGAAATTATTGTTGAGGTCAGCGGCAATGACGACAAACTGGATTCATTTATTGAGCTGATTCGGCCGTACGGGATCAAGGAACTGGCCAAGACCGGTACGGTGGCACTGACCAAGGGTAAAAAATAATGAAAAACCATTTGAGAATTTTCAGCGGAAATTCAAACCCCGAGCTCGCCAGACAGATTTGTGACTATCTGAATATCAGCAAGGCGGGCGTGGATATTTTTAAGTTCAAGAACGACAACATCTTTGTGCAGGTCAAGGATGATGTACGGGAAAAGGATGTCTATGTGATCCAGTCTTCCGTGCCGCCGGTCAGTGACAGTTTGATGGAGCTTCTGATTATGGTTGACGCGCTTCGGCATGCTTCCGCCCAGCGTATTACTGCGGTCGTGCCCTATTATCCCTATGTGCGCTCAGACAAAAAAGACCAGCCGAGAATTTCCATAACCGCCCGGCTGGTGGCCGACCTGATTACCACTGCGGGTGCGGACCGAATCCTTACGGTCAACCTGCATTCTCCTCAGATACATGGTTTTTTCCGAATCCCTGCGGATCACCTTCTGGTCATGCCCATTATTCTGAATTATCTCAAGAAGATGGAAACCGACGGGTATATCGCGGTGGCTCCGGATGCGGGCAGCGCCAAATTGGCCGAGACCTATGCTCGTGGACTTCAGATACCATTGGCGATTGTTGATAAGCGCAGGTATGACAATGACGATCAGGCCCACGCGATGAATATTATCGGAAATGTAAAAGGCAAGAGTGCCATTGTTTTTGATGACGAAGTCAGCACGGCCGGATCGCTGGTGGAGACCGTGGAGGTCTTAAAGAGCAATGGCGCGAAGAAAATAATCGCCTGTGTTGCCCATGGGGTGTTTTGCGGTCCGGCGATTGAACGGATTTACGGGTGTGATGCGCTGGACAAGGTGATTGTGACCAACACGCTGCCCATTTCCAAAGAAGCTGTGGATGGAGGTAAAATCCATGTCCTTTCCATTGCCAGCCTGCTGGGCGAAGCGATTAAGAGAATACACAAAGGCGAATCAATCTCCGTGCTGTTCAAATAAACATACACTGAGTTTTTCTATGAAAAAATATAATTTTCCGGATGCCCGTGGATACTTTGACCGCGTTGGCGGCAAATTTGTTCCTGAAACGCTGATGAAAGCGCTGGGAGAGCTGGAAGATGCATATCGTACATGTTCCGGTGATTCGTCCTTTCAGGAGGAATTGAACACTTTTCTGACTCACTACGCGGGAAGGCCTTCTCCCTTGTACTTTGCCGCCCGTCTGAGCCGTGAGATCGGAAAAGGAAAGATCTATCTGAAGCGGGAAGATCTGAATCATA
>CAZGEP010000087.1:0-19152 GCA_964524955.1 uncultured Planctomycetota bacterium
TGAACAGATCAAGGGATACGACCGCCAGAAAGACAAGATAAAGAGAGATGCAAAAAAACTGCTTGATTTCTGTAAGGCCATAGAAGAACTGGTGAAAACCAGACAAACGGTTGTGGCGGCCATGCGGATCCGGGACTCCGAATACGGCAAAAAATTCGGATACAAATTCCCCGGCGCCCCGCCGGGAATGGGACAGTAATCTTTCAGGAGAGCAACGATGAATTGTCTGAAACCGCTCTTATTTTTTCTTTTCTGTTCGGTGATTTGTTTACTGGAACCTTTCTCCCCGAAACACTCTGCGGCACAAGAGGACGCGGGTTCGATGATTTCAGTGAAAAAAAACAGCCGGATTCTCTCTTCCCGCAATGATCTGGAATCAGAAATGGCATACTGGCGGAAACTGATTTCCCGGGCAAAAAAGAGCTATGATCAATGGAAAAAGGAATGGGATTTGTATGACCGGGACCTGGCCAGTGTAAAGGCAGGAAAAGCAGATGCTGACCTTTTTGAACTTCGCTGGATTACGAGTGGACGCAAGAAAAAACTGCTTGCCGGACTCAAGCCCTACCTGGACGCTCAGAAGACTGTACGTGCTTCGTTTCGAACGGACAGGGATCTATACGCGCATCTGGACAATCTTGCGGCCTTGAAAAAGAGCGTTTCCGCGGCCGTTAAAAAGGGCAACACGCAAGACGCGGAAAAACAGATCCAGGATGCGGGCATTGGTTTTAAGATGCCGAACAAATAAAAGTATTCATTCTTTGAATTCCCGGTCAAATCCGAAGCGTTTTTCTTTGATTTTTTTCGGAACGTTTTCCAGTTTTTTTTCAGGTACTTCTGGTTTTTCACTCTCAGCCGGTACGGTAAGAAGCGGTGGAATCTCAACAGGGTCTTTTTCCGTTTGTGGTGTGGGAGCGGCTTTTATTGTTTTTGAAGGTTCTTCTGCTTGAACGGAATGTTCTTTTTGAACCGAAGCGTCGGGTAGCGGCTCTGTTTCCCGTGAATCTGCCTGGGGTGTTTTAATCACAGCAGACGGTTTTGATTTTTTCTCTGGTTTTTCCTTTTCAACAGAAGCGGGTGCGGACTGAACGAAAGGTTCCGGTTCCTTTTTTACAGGAACCGGTTCAGTTTTTGGTTCAGGTGGATCCTCTTTAACTGTCGGCTGGGAAAGGGCGGGCGATTCATTTTTCGCAGGCAGTGCAGTGGTTTTTGCAGTTTGTGTTTTTTCAGGAGTTCGAGCGGGTTCATCAGCAGCACCTTTTCCCGTGTGCGACAAGCCGTTTCGATGATAGTGAAATACCTGAACAAAATCTTTTTCCGTATCCGCCGCATACAGGATGTCTCCCTTGACTGCAATGGCGGACAGGGATTCAAACGCACTCTGAGATTTGCCGGAACAACCTGTGGCCGTCAGAAACAAACCTTGCGGATCAAAGACCTGAATTCGACTGTTTTGCTGATCCGCCACATACAAACAGTCTTTCTGATCAATTACCAAATCTGTGGGATTTCGGAATTCACCCGGACCCTCACCCTTTTTGCCGATGATCTTGATGAACTTCCCTTCTGCGTTGTAGACTTGTACTCGGTGATTGCCGGTATCCAGCACATACAGCTGTTTCTTTGAATCCACGGCCAGGGCACCGGGTGAGCGAAGGTCCCTGTCCTTGTCACGGTCTCCTTCGAATGACTGAAAGAATATTCCGTCCGGACTGAATATCTGGATCCGGTTGTTTCCAGTGTCGGACACGTATACCGCAGCCTTTGTCGTTACGATGCCCTCAGGCCGGCTGAACTGTCCGTTTTTGCTGCCGTGATCGCCGAATTCAAACTGAAATTTGCCATTGAGATCCAGAACCTGAATCCTGCTGTTTCGGGTATCTGTAATAAAGAGCTTTTCGGACGCGGAAATGCACAAGGCCATGGGTTCGGAGAATTCACCGGAGTTGCGTCCGCTCTTTCCATACACTGACTGCGCGTTCTGGCTATAGAGGACAATCGGTATCTTTGCTTCATTGGACAGGGTGTAAAGCCCTTTGTCAGAATGCCAGGCAATGCTGGAAATATTTTTTCGGGATGGAATGGTTTTTTTGAGCTCCAGAAACGGAGGAGATGTCTGAGCAAATTCCAACTCCTTTCGGGTGCTGCCGCTGGTGGAGAATATCTGTATCCGGCTGTTTCCGGAATCCGCCACAAAAATTCGGCCTGCGGTGTCGGATGCGATTCCTGCAGGTTCGTCAAACTGGCCGCGTCCGCTGCCTTCGGAGCCAAATGAGAGCAGGAGCTTCTGTTTGGGACCGATCTTTTGGATATTCCCTTCTTCATTGCCTGTAATCAGGATGTTTCCGCGGCGGTCCACGGAAATGTCGCCGTTTTGCGAATACCGGTCGCGTTTGCCGGAAACGCACGAAAATTCAGCCTGTTTCTTACCCCATGAGGAATATTGGATGATTTTTTTTGAACCAGGCATTAGCACGTATACATTGCGCTGAGGATCGATTTCTATGTCTGTGGGCTGTCCCTGTGTTTTCCATTGCGTAAGAAATCCGCCGCCCGGACCGAAAACGGAGATCCGTTCGTTTCCGGAATCCGCAACAAAGAAAAAACCAAAGTGATCCACTGCAACACCGGAGGGATCCCGGAACGCGCCTTTTCCGGAACCGGATTCACCAAAAAAGAACGCAAATGTGCCGTCCGGTTCAAAGACCTGGATTCGCCTGTTACCTGAGTCTGCCACTGCGATTCGCTTATCAGGACCAATGGCCAGAGCCCTGGGCCGGTTGAATTCACCGATCTTGGAGCCTCTTTTGCCGAAAAGAAGCGTTTGTATTCTATCCGGTCCAAAGACCGCCACACGGGATTCCCGGCTGTCCAGGACATAGATATTGCCTTTGGCAGAGATCGCTACATCGCATGGGGTTTCAATATTACCCTTGAGCTCTCCTTCCAGACGGATGCGCTCAAAGGCGCTGAGCATGGTTACGGACACAAGACAGAGACATATACATGTTAAAGGAATAATAATCGTTCGCTGCATCAGGATCTCCTTAATCCAGTACCGTGGCTTTGGGTTTTTCTTTATTTGGTTTGGGAGCGGGTTTTTCCGTTTTGGGTTTCTGCGCTGCTTTGGCAGCACTGGTTTCGTTGGGATGCTGCGTTGCAGACGCTTTGTCGCTTTGGGGTTTGAGCGTCGGAGCATTTTTTAATGCATGGGCGATACTGCCCGTTTCCATATCAATGAATACCTGGGGAGTGGTCGGTGTGTACTCGCCGCGAAACATTTTTTCAGGGATGCCGGTTACAGCGGAAAGTCGTTTTTTGTTATCAAGCAGATACGGAGCATATTTGTTGATATACACCGGAATTATGACCGGATTCATGGGACAGCGTTCCAACACGGCGGTCAGTCCTTTTTCTTTTTCCGATTTCATGATATGCCCGATGCCTTTGAAAAGGGCGGTAAAGTCCCGTAGAATATCCGCGAAAAGACCGGTGTATTCAATGCCTTCGAGTTGTTTGACGGCCTTGAGAACCAGGCTAGGCTGGCCGGCCATTGCAGCAAGATGTGCGTAATTATACCAGAGAGCTGCTGAGTTTTTCTTGTGCGGATAGGCGGCGCGGAGAATCCTGGAAGCGATCTTGAGTGGTATTTTATTATCCGCGACCTGTCGGCAGGCGCACTGCTCAAAAACTTCTGCTGGATTAGCGGCAATTACTTTTTCAAAAAGTTTTTCCCCAACGTTGGGAAGGTTGGCGTTGTATGCGGCAATGGCCCGCTGCAGGGTTGCCTTTTGATTCGGAGTCAGGCAAACCTTGCTGGATGCGGATTCTTTGATTAGAAGGGTGTCCAGGTCATCAAGAGGACCGTTTCGAACGGAGAGTGCTTTTATCATGGAGGCCTCGGACGGAATGTCTGTGATAAAATCGAGCTTGATATAATATGCTGTATCTTTAGTTTTCTTTTGTTCGGAGCAAAGCAGGTAGGCATATTTGTAATTTCCAACCAGTGGCAGCAGGACTTCTTTGGGAACCTGTTTGCATTCTTTTCCGGACGGCAGGCGCCAGCAGCTGTAGCCGTGGAAGTTTTTTTCATTCATCGTGCGAATAAAATCGATAATTTTTTTGCGGCTGTAGGGTTCACCATCATTCTGATTAATGTATTTTTTACCGTTGAAATATGAAGTCGATCCCTTAAAGGAGTAATATCTTCTGCTCCACACCAGATTGGTCTGGATATCCAGGATGCCGAATTTGCTGAGATCCAGGAAACGTTCCGGAATCGAATTTTTCTTACCGGAAGCGTTCAGTTGCTCTGCGAGTAACTGATAATACTGAGTTTCGGGTGGAACAGGCGGTTTTTTTACAGAAGCAGGGGTATGGGGAGCGTTATCTTCTGTTTCTGACTGAACCGTTTTTCGGGATTCTTTTTTCTCCGTCGCAACGTTTTTTTCAGGCGTATCGTCTGATTCCTTACGACGGTTCCCCCGGGCATGGGAATTCCCGGCTAAGATTGTGAGGGCTGTCATGAATATAATAAAGACAGTACAATATCTTCGCATGATTTTCTCCTTACTCCAGCACTGTGGTTTTGGGTTTTTCGTTTTTGGGTTCCGACTCCGGTTTCACAGGCTTGGGTTTTGCCGATGTCTCTGCTGAGGGTTTTTTCTGAATTTCCGATTTCTGGGACGTATCCCCCGAATCGGGCATTGAAATCTTTCCGCTCGCTACATCATAAATGGGCTCAGGCTTGCCGTACCACTTTTCTCTGGGTATTTTTGACCAGAATTCATGCGGTTCTCTGAGTATCTTTTCATCGGTGATGCCCGTGGCAAAAGAGAATTTATTTTTCAACGCCATCAGACGCGAACCGTGTCTCTGCAGGAAAAACATAATTGCTTTGTTTTTCTGATCCATTGACCCGTTTTTGAATAAAATCGTGAACGCTTCTTTGTTCCTGCCCATACCCAGCAGGGAATCCGCCTTGATAATCGCGGAAATTTGGCATAATTCTTTGTACAGGGGGTCTGATTTTATCTCTTGCAGAACTTCTTTCATTCGCGTTACCCCCTTGAGACTGAGTTCAGGTCTTCCTGCACGAAGCGCACAGCAACAGTAGTCAATCCAGAATCCCGGAGTATTCTTTTCCGTATCATAAACCTTTCTGAATATCTCTCCGGCCATGGGCGCAAGAGATTCCCTGACCCCCTTGTATCCGCCGGCCGATACGATTTTTTCCCAGTATCCGTCCAAATATAATTCCATTGCATGTTTTTCTAGGACTTTGGAAAAAAGAGCTTTGCTCATTTCTTCCATTCCCGACTGCATGCCGGCAATAAACCGGCTGATAAAATTCTCAAGCGCAGGCGTACACATGACATCCGTTCTTTTTCTCCACTTGTATTTTATCAGGGGCAGATCGTAAGCGTAGAATGGCCGGTACACTTTTTCTCTTAGATGCGGATTCTTTCCGCTGAGAATATATGCCTGGTATTTCAAGCGGGGCACTTTCATGCCCCATTTTCGCTTAACCAGATTACGCCCCTCGTACAGTTCAGCCAATTTCGCGTATCCCAAATGATTCCCGGCTTTCGCTGCCTTGCTGTACCAGAAAAACGCCTTTTCAAAGTCCTTTTCAATTTTGACTCCGAAGTGCTCATATCCGCCGCTGTATAAAAGCCCGAGTTCAAGCATGCTGTCGGCATACCCCTGAGAAGCTGCTTTTTTATACAGTGTAACTGCAGCGCTGATGTCTTCACTTCTCATAAATACAGCCACGTACTGCTGCGCATACCCATAACCTGTATCCGCCGCCTTTTTCGCCCAGGCGCGTCTTTCCCTTTCACAAACCTGCATTGCGGCTCTGTCGGGAGGTATATACCTTAAGAAGCGGTCCGCCACGGCCCAGCCGTAAATAAGCTGCGCTCTCGGGTTGCCCTGATTCGCAAGGCGGCGTAATTCTTTGAACGAGAATTTTTTGAAATATTTTTCCGCGTCAACCTGAATATCCATGCTTCTTTTATATTTTTTCTGTTGTTTATATAAGATTGCCATGTGATAAAGGGCGATGGGGTGTTCTTTTTCAGCGGCTTTTTTGAGCCAGGAATATCCCTTGGGTTCATTTTTTCTCAGCCCGGCCTCTCCGCGAATATACGCCTCTCCCAGGATCGTCTGATAATAGGCATTGCCCGCTTCCGCCCTTGCCGTGATATCCGCCAGATTCTCCCGGGTGATGTTCCATTCCATTGAACCGTCGTTCTTTCCGGGCGCCCGGGTATTCTGGACGGATGAATCTCCGCCGCCCCGTCGGCCCCGGGCATGGGAACTGCCGGCTAAGATTGTGAGGGCTGTCATGAATATAATAAAGACAGTACAATATCTTCGCATGATTTTCTCCTTACTCCAGCACTGTGGTTTTGGGTTCTGGTTCTTGTTTCGTTTTAACGGCTTCGGGTTTCTCCGTTTTCTTTTCGTTTCCAATCTCAAGGGTCGGCGCGCCCTGCGGCGGTTTCACGATCTTTCCGTCCAGGTTGGGAAACGGCTGGGGGGCCGGGTACGAAGCCTTTACCCTGGGCAGGTCCTTGACATCCACGTTCAGGATAAACGCGAGTTTATTCCTGTCCGTAAACAGCGGGGCCACGACCCATGTGCATTGCCTGTTATCCTTGATTTTTCTCCTAAGAGATTTGAAAGTAGTTCCGAAATATTTTCCGCAATTGAATCCGGCAAAGGTAAATTTATCCGCGCCTGCGAGCATCTTGTATGCAGATTCAATATTCCCGGCAGACGCTGCTGAAAGCGCGCGCAGCAGCAGAACCTTTGACTGGTCATACGCTTTGATTTCTTCTTTTTTGTTCAGCGGGTCTTTGCTAAAAAGAATTTCCAGCTTCAGGGCCGCTCTTTCCGCCAGGGCTGGATGCCCTGCATAGCAGGCCAGCAAGCCGGAGTTGAAGAGAACATCACAGGCGAGTTTATACGCAGGACGGGATTTCCAGCCCTTGATATTTGAGGAACACGGTTGTGTTTCCACGGACACGGTCTTGCGCTCTCTGTTTCGAACAATTTCGAGCCTGACTGTACTTTTGGGGGAAATGCCGTTTCGGACAAACGTCAGCCCGTAATGACTGTTGATATCATAATCACATACAATTTTCGGATAACATTGGATCGCTTTTTTGAAATGTTCAAGCGCTGCATCTTCAAAACCGGCTTTGCCCGCCTTTTCTCCTTTTTTCCATAACGCGCGCGCGGTTTGCTGCTCCGGTATCAGGGTTTTTGCGATTTTTTTCTTGATTGTGTCAAATGTCTGGTATTTTCCATTGACTTTCACTTGGACAAATCCGCTGAGCGGTTGGGTCCAAAAAGTATTGGAATCAACCGTAAGAATACGGTCTCCGCTTTTCGTAATCAGATAAAACTCATCTTTCGCCGTCTCGATCACCGCGATACCGTTAAAAAAGGGTTGGGCATCATAAAACTCCGGGTGAATAACATACTTGCCTGTCCGGTCAATATATCCCCAGAGTTTATTCCTGTTATGCACCGGTGCCAAACCATCACCGAATGGTTTGGCTCTTTTCCATTCGGAATTTTCAAGAACCAGTTTTCCGGCCGTATCAATAAACCCCACTCTGGAGGTCCTGGGTGCCGGTACGTAGCCAACTGGTGCCAATCCTTCTTTGAATGGATCTTCGTACCATATTTTAAAGTCTTTTTGATTATATGGTATTACCATTCGGCCTTTTGCGTCAATATACCCACCAACACCTATTATTCCATCTTTTTTCGGATATTGGATGTACGCCAGACCTTCGCTGAATTCATCTGCCATATCATACTTTGCAGGCAAGACTGTTTTCTCGGTCTTTCTGTCCTTGTATCCGTAAAGAGACCCATTTTCTGTTTTTACTGAAAAACTGGTAAGGTTTGAGCCGTCTCCGGCCTCCCTGATCATCCGTTCCACCCGGGCTTTTTTAATCGTTTCCGATTCAGCTTCGGGCGCTTCTTTCCTGTCTTTTTCTGAAGTCTCGCTCTTTTTCTGTTTCTTCGATTCCTGGGAAATTGTCGAGTTTTCCTGCCCGCCCCGTCTGCTTCCGCGGGCATGGGAACTGCCGGCTAAGATTGTAAGGGCTGCCATGCAGATAATAAAGATCGTACAAGGCGTTCGCATAGTTTCCTCCTTAATCCAGTACTGTAGCTTTGGGTTTTTCTTTTTCGGGTACGGGTTGCGTTTTGGGTGTGGGGGGGGATGGGGTGACCGGTATGGGCTTCTGTTCAGGGATGAGATTCCGGGGTTTGCTGGTGGGGGTAAGAAGCGTACCGGTCAGGTCTGGATACGCCTGGGAAGACCAGGTCTTACCGGTCGGTTTTGGCAGTTTGTTCACGTCGATTTTGAGAAAATAGGCCAGTTTTTTGGGATTGGCATAGAGTGGTTTAAATATGTCCGGCAGAAACTTGATGTACCAGACTGGTATTTTATAGTTGTTCACAATAATCCCATCGTGTTCAATGATGTAGTTGTACGCCTGGTCTGTTTTGCCTGCGGCTGCCAGCGAGTGAGCGGTAAGAAGAATGGGAAAACGCTCCACCTTTTCCTGATGCAGGCACGGTCCGTAGGTTTCAATAATATCTGTACGGATTCGTTTTGCCGCCTGTTCGGCAAGCGCCGGATGTCCGGCCGTTGTTGCCAGCAGACCATATTCGAAAAGGCTGAAATACGCCCATCGGACTTTCTGAAAGTTATTGTAGCCGGTACATGTTTTGACAGAATATGTATGATCTTTGCCGTTTCGTTTGACGGTCAGAGAGATTGTCTGACCGATTGAAAATGTACGGATTTTCTTCCTCAGAGATTCCGCGTCTTGCACTGGTTGTTCGTTTAACGCGATTACAATATCGCCTTTTTTAATCCCAGCACTGTCTGCAGGCCCGTTCTTTATGACCCGGCTGATAACTGTATTGCCCGAAGCATCCGAATCAATGTTTACTAAGATCTTCGGGGCCTTTTCCCCTTCCAGGAGTTTTGAATACCGGTAGAGAAGAATCTCGCCCAGATACTTGAGCGGAACATTTTTATGTGCCAGATCCTTGATTGTACGGGTCAGGGAGTCCACGGTTTCCAGCTGCGGATCCGTGTCAATCGCTTGTTTAATTTTCTGGATTCCTGGTTTGTGAAATTCGGCGTTAATCATTTCCAGCCCTTTTTCAAGCAGGGCGTGTGCCTGGAGTTCTCTGTCCGTAAAGGGGCTGACCGTGTGGATATTTTTCGTTCCGACGAGCACCCACTTGTTTCTCTGAGTGCTGTAGGCGCTGAGGATGGCTGCATCATCTATCCGCTGGTCCGACATAGGGGTCAGTTTTTTTTCGTCAAAAAGGTATCGGAGAGTCCTGGCTCCCTGAGTGAGCAGCTGGCCGTCTTTTCCAAAGCATACCTGGTAGATTTCTGGTGCGTCCGAAACAATAAAGCGGTTTTTTCCGATTTCGATAATCCTCGGTCCGGTGTTTGTGGCAATGGCCAGGTGTTTGTCGTCCGCGGAAATCGCAATATCATTAATTTTCCGGATGTTTCCTTTTTCAAGAAAAGCATTGAACTCTTTTTCGTTTTTAACCAGCGAAAGGAACCGGTTGAGCTGATGGAGTGTTGCACCGGTACGGGTGTCAAGTATAATCATGCCGTCGATATTATTCCATTTGAATTTAATCCCTTTGGTACGCTTGGTGGACTGAATCACGCGGTTGAATTTAATCGCCAAGTAGCGTCCGGACGGACTGAAGCAGAATTGATAGTAGAAGTAAAAATATATGGAAAACGCCGGCAGTGTCCGGGCGACTTCCTCTCCGGTTTGTGTTTTGTAAACACTGATTTCTGTTGTAAATGCATCTTTGTCGGTTTTTTTGTGAGAAACAGCTATTTTTGATGCGTCTTCATTCAAACAGATTCTTCTGATCGCAAAGTCTTTTGTGCATTTCGGCGCTTGTACTGTTACTGTAAAGACGCGGTTGGCGTTCCAGTCATAGATCGGAACGGTTTTTTTGTGTCTGTATTTTGCTGACGGCACACTGAATGCGATGTATTTGCCGTTTCCGGAAAAGGCGGCACTATAGTCAAAATCGCTGGATGTGAAAGAGGACATGTTCAGTTTCAGTCCAGCCTGGAGCACAGCGCTTTTCTCTGTTACGCGCCAGAGGTAATAGGTAAGTTCCTTTTCTTTCTGCGATCGGGTCACAAAGGTTGTGCCGTCCGAACTGATATGAACCGGGCGGAAGGCATTGACATGTTCGGTCGTGTACTCCGGGTAGCTGAGCGGTTTAACTTCAATCGGAGTGAGGTTGAGCAGTCTGGACAACATCTTGGATGCAGCGCTTTTTCGAACGGCGATTTTAATGATTTTTTGTTCGGAAGCAGAGCCTCCTCTGGATGCGTAGAATGTAATTCCAGGGTAGGTATAGTATTGATGGGAATTTGTGTTGGTTGCTTTTCGGCTTCCGTATGTTCTGAAGACATCTTTCAGCCGACTCTTTCCAAGGGTGATGCCTTTTTTTGTAACCGCTTTAAATGGCGGCTCTATGTGGATGGAGAAGATCTTTTTGGATGTGTCTTTCTGATACCAGTAGACCGAAAGTCCCAGATGCTTATAGATCAGCTGCGTGGAATACTTCTTGTGATCAATCCGTTTGAA
This sequence comes from uncultured Planctomycetota bacterium, assembly GCA_964524955.1. Taxonomy (GTDB): domain Bacteria; phylum Planctomycetota; class CAZGEP01; order CAZGEP01; family CAZGEP01; genus CAZGEP01. The sequence continues at coordinate 10,677 of CAZGEP010000087.1, forward strand.
GTTGGAGCCGTATTCCCGAATGATGTCCGCTTTTGTGGATTTTCCGAGAACAATGTTTCCAACGTTTTTGCCGGCAGTAATCGAAACAGGATTCAGCGTACTGGCCGAGGTGTCGTTCGAATCCGCGGCAGAGGGGGATGCCTCTGAGTCACTTCGTCCCCCGCGGCGTCCGCCGCGGGCTTGCAGGATGTCGGAAAAAATGAACAGGGCGGTCAGACACAGAAAGCAGACAAAATAAGATTTTCGCATGGCAGGCTCCTGGATTACCGTTTATTGTTTTCAGAGGTTTGTTTTCCGTTTCCGGTTTCCGCAGCAGGCGACCGCAGACAGGGATTCGGGTTGGTGTAACCGGCAAACCACTCCCCGGATATCCTGTCAAAGAGCTCCGCGTACATTTGATTACCGATCAGCACGCAGGCGTCATTATGAACAGCAAACCGGAGGAGCTGGAAGTCAGAGACGGTTTTGAGTTTTTCCGGCTGTCTCGGCGATATTTCCGGAAGCGCTGGAAGGGTGATTTTTTCAAGAAAGCGGTAATCGGATTTTTCCGCTTTTGGAATCTTCTTGCCCTGCCGGATGATTTCAAAAACCTCGTCTCTACCGGGATACGGCCCCTGATATGTTCCGTGCATGGGACCTGAGAGGCTGTACATCATTTCCAGGGCTATATTATTGGGCACATGGGTAAAGAACTCGGTCCCGTCCACAAAGCAGCCGCTCGTGGTTCTGTAACACCGGAGTCTGGGATCCAGGTTGAAGAATTCCCTGCCCGCAAGACCGGCTTCACGGATCACTGCCGTGCCGCGCATGTAGCCGAAAACCCCGCCACTGAATGACAGGAGTGGTATTAAAAACAGTGGACAGAATAGAAACGAGATCAGCGCGGCTTTGCGGGAAAATTTTTTCAGCATCACTCCGGCCGAAAGAATACAGGCCGCGATACCAGCGGGTAGAAACAGGAAAAAAGCAGTATAGCTCACAGCCAGGCCAAGAATCAGAAACAACAGGAAACGGACAACGCTCTTTTTCATTCCTTGTTTTCTCCTTTGGCCGGATCAGGGTTGCGGAGAAACACCTTGTCTTTGTCCCATCGCACGCGCATGAGCTTGTGATCGCTGTTCAGCCGATATTCGGCCACGGTGTTTCCATCTTTGTCTTTCTGGGCAAACCCATGCAGGTCTTCCTTTTTACCGCTGTACTGAATGGTAAATCCCTTTTTCAGGTTCATTTCGCAGGCTTCAAGGATGTTGACCTTGAGTACGGTCTCTTTTTGGAACGGCAGCTTTTTTACGATTTCAAAGAGCATGAGGTCCGTGACCGTGTTTTCCGGAAGGCTGGTGATGATGCGTTTGCCTTTTTCCGCGCGGAGGATGCCTTCGGGAATACTGTTGTCCGTCTTTCTGTCGTTGAAGGAGGCATCGATCATGTATGTGGTGTTGTCATTCAGACTCACATTGTGCTGTGTCAGCCTGAATTGTCTTCCATTGGTGTATCCGGTCTCAATGCGAAGAAGAATTTTCGTGTCCTTTTCCTGTGTTACGCTGAAATCATACATGAAACGGCGATAGAATCCAGGACGGTGCTGAATCCGAAGGCTGCCCGCTGGTTTTCCGTGGATTCGATATGTATAATGTTCGTCTACGTTACACAGGCTCATCTCCGGCATTCCCCTGACCCGAATCTGATCCATGAGAAGCACGCCTTGCTTAAATTCGGCTACTTTTTTTGCGGCCTGGGCCTTGCTGACGGCCTGGTATGCTGTAATGCTTCCGCCGTCGCTACTGACGGCCACGTATGCGGTAACGCCTTTGATCGGGTAATAGTAGATGGTACCGCCCAACCAGTGTTTGCTGTTGTCCACAACACTGGTGCAGATGCCGGTGAATGTTTTGGGTATATTATTCCTGGTCAGTTTATGAAGCAGTCTGAACTCGACCTTTTTTGTTGCGGTGCCCCGTTTCCTGTTCCGGCGGATGGTTTTTACGGATACGACTTTTGCAATCGCCTTGATCTTTGATTCCTGTTCTGCTTTTTTGTAGACATGCGGCGGAAGAACCGCGGAGGACGACGCTGTGAGAATACACAATGACAGAAGCAGAATTAAAAATATTTTTTGAATAAACAGTTTCATATGTACAGTCCTTGATTTTCGGGAGTAATAGTTGAAAGAAACAGATAGAGACCGTTATTATTTTATTATTTCAGGAAGGTGTGTCAAGCGTTCCAGGCTTTATTTTTCTCTGGCGATGATTTCCAAAACTTCGTCGATGTCATCGGTCACAGTAAAGATATCCATGTCTTCGGCAGCGATTTTCTTTTCGTTGAGCATGGGATCCGTGATCCAGTCCACGAGTTTTTCCCAGTACTTGCTGTCAAAGAGGATGACCGGAAATTTGTTGATCTTGTGGGTCTGGATCAGAGTCAGGGCTTCAAAGAGTTCGTCCATAGTGCCGAATCCGCCGGGCATGATCACAAAGGCGGTGGCGTATTTGACAAACATGACTTTGCGGATAAAGAAGTACCGGAAACTGACCAGCCGGTTGATGTAGGGATTGGCTGTCTGCTCGGAGGGCAGGTTGATGTTCAGGCCGATTGATTTTCCGCCTGCTTCGTTTGCACCTTTATTCGCAGCTTCCATGATGCCCGGACCGCCGCCCGTAATCACGGAGTATTTTTGTTCCGCGAGCCGGGTACCGAGGGTGACGGCGTTGTTGTATTCGCGTGTGTCCTGTTTGACCTGGGCGGAGCCGAATACGGTGACCGCAGGAGAGATGTCCTTGAGCATTTCAAAGCCTTCAACAAATTCAGCCATGATGCGGAATACACGCCACGTTTCTTCGGTTGTAAAATCCTGCATGCTTGTTCTCCATTAAAGAGGGTCAGGGTTGCCTTGAATGCTGCGGCAGGGTTATATGCTGCTGCCCAGACTTTTTATCGTCTCTTCGGGCGAGAGAATGGATTTGACCTGAAGCCCGAACCGTTCTGCGATAATCACGACCTCGCCCTTTCCGATGATTTTGTTGTTTACGGAAAGGTCCAGGTATTCATCGCTGGATTTAGTGGTTTCTATGATGGAGCCGGATGAGAATTCAAGGATCTGCTCCATGGTCATTCTGCGCTGCGCGACCACAACACGCACCGGAATTTTGACCTTGAGTATGCGGTTGAGTTCCAGCCGTTCTTTTTTTCTTTCGGGCTCCGTAAGCTCTTGTTTTTCTTCGTTGCTGATCCGTTCACCATCTGCACGGCTGAAGACTGCGTCCAACAGTTCGGGGGTGCAGACAAAAGCAAGTCCGAAGCCCGGCTTTTCGTTGACTTCCACGCCAAAGTAGATGCAGACCATTTCCTCTGCCCCGGCAAGAAGCAGGGAGGAATCTTCAGCTGGATTGCCCTTTGTGAGCTCACCGCTTTCCACGCCAATGTCTCCGTAGGTCTTTCGGATAAAGCTTCCGGTTACGCTGACAGCCTGGCCGACCAGCTCACAAAAGGCGTCCACGGCTTCGTCACCGGGTTCTTCGCCGGCGCTGCCGGTTTCAAAGCCCATGATTCCGCTGATCTTGTTGACATCGTCGCTGAGTGCAGCAATGATTCCCCGGGTATCGGCCAGCCGGCTGGTGCTGAACCCGACGGCGCAAACCGGTCCCTGAAGGTATTCCGGTGCATTGCCCCCGGCGTCGATTTTATCCGTGCTGGCAATGTTGACGCTTGTTTCGGACTGAAGAAGGGTTGTCAGCGCGCTGCCGAGTTCTTTGGACAGCGATTCCGCGAATTCTTCGGTTTTCTTTTGATTGAATTCTGCCATAATCAGACCTCGGATCCTTCGGGTGAATGGTCGATAATCCGTACCGCTTTTTTATGCCGTATTTTACCCGGCCGGACAAAGAATTTGGGTTTGCCCTGCACCGTCATCAGCAGATTTGATTTGACCAGTTTATCGGTCTCAATGACATCACCTTCCTTAAGCCGAAGGATTTCCTTAACGGTCAGTCGGGTTTTAGCGATATAGGTGATAGTCTCCAGTTTGGCGGTCCGGAGGTTCTGCCGCAGTTTGTTCTTCTCTACTTCCACATCCGCCTTCTGTTCCCTGCTGAACCAGTGACGGGTGCTGAATTCGGAAATAATGGGCTCGATAACCAGAAAAGGCATGCAGAGGTTCATCATCCCTGAAACTTCACCCATTTTAACTTCAAAGCAGATGAGTACCACAACTTCATTGGGCGGAACGATCTGAAGCAGTTGCGGATTGGACTCGGTCTCAACGACTTTCAGGTCAATATGCTGTATGGGGTTCCACATTTCCTTCAGGTAATTGATGCACAGATCTGTAATCTTTCCGGTCAGCCGCAGTTCGATGTCCGTAAGTTCGCGATCCGGGCTTACGGTTTCAATTCCCCCGCCCCCGAGCAGATAGTCAATAATGGGGAATATGATTGCCGGGTTGATCTCAAGGATGATTCGTCCTTCCAGCGGATTACAGCTCATGACATTGAAACAGGTCGGGTTGGGCAGGGACATGATAAATTCGGAATAGGTGAGTTGCTCTATGGAGCAGATCTTGACTTCAACAACCGTACGCAGGTAACTTGAAAGCGCGGCCTGAAGATTTCTGGCAAAGACTTCATGAAGGTTTTCAAGTGCGCGGATCTGATCTTTGGAAACCCGTTCCGGCCGTTTGAAATCGTATACGGAAAGTTCACTCTGCTCCGAATTCGACCCCAGGTCTTCCTCTGAACCGATGGCATCGTCATCAATCGCGGAGAGTAATGAATCGACTTCCTGTTGGGACAGAACATCTTCGGCCATTCGTAAATCCTTGAAAAACGATGGGACATCCGGACGGGTTCAGGTTACGGACCGGAACCGGAGGCGGAATCATTGCCCATGTTAAGGTCGCTTCGTATCAGTCGTTCATAATAATACGGATCCCCTTCTTCCAGCACCCGTTTTTCTTCTTTCAGATAACTGATTTCTCTGCTCAACGCCTGAATCTCTCTGTTTAAATCCTGTTCGTTTTCTTGCAGCCTGCTGATGTTGTTTTGTACCGGTAACACCCAGACAACAACCGGCGTGATAATCAGGAGCAGGTAGAGCAGCAGGTGTCGGATGAAATCAGATATATACATGGTTATTCTATCCTCTGCTGCAGCGTTTGTCAAGTTCCGGAATCTTCTCCTGAGGTTGTTCCGGTTACGCGCAAAGGGAGCGTTCTGTTACGTATATAGTATCGTCTCATTATGTATTTTACTTTATATAAAATATAAACCATATTTTGCGGTTGTCAATGAGATTTTTTTTTATATTTCCTGGGCGAAGGAGATAGATATGTGAAAATCAGCAATGGAAAGGGGGAGCAAGGACATTATTCCTGGTATTCGACCTTGATTTTGGCCATTTTGACGTCCGTATCACTGAAGGTAAAGAAGAAATTGAGCGAATCTTTTACTTCGATTTCAATGCTGAAGAGTTTGCGGTTGTCGCAGTACATGATCAGGTTGCCGTCTTTGACAATCACATTGTAGTGATGCATTTGTTTGTGACGGTCAAATGTTTTGCTGTACAGCTTGGTTGGACGCGGTGTGTCTTCATCACTATTGCGTATGTTATAATAGTCGAGTACCTGGATGATTTTCCGGCTGAACCATCGGATTTCATATCGTTTTCCGCCGGCCCGGTCGCTGTAGAGCATCATGCTGAATCTGCCGCTTTCGGTTTTTTGCATGTAAAACGAAATTTTGAAGTTGTTGTTCTGAGTGAGGGTTCCCTTGAGGGTATCTCCGCGACCGGTACCGATCCATGCCTCATCTTTGTTTTCCCATCCCAGGCCCAGGGGCTCGATCTGAAACCCTTTTTCGTCCGGTTCCAGTCCTTGTGTATTGTCTTCTTGAGCGTTGTCATCGGGTTCGTCTTCAATATCCACGCCTTCCGGGGTTTCTCCGCGCAGCATTCGATCAATCCGGGATTCGGCCTCTTTAAAGGACGGGGTGCCTGCGAAACGGTCTTTGAGTTTCTCAATGCCGGCCCGGACATTGTATGAAATGTTCCGCTCCAGATGTATTTCATATTTGTCAAGGGTTTCAGATATAATTTTGTCGATAATGGGTTTGGATTTCTCTTGAATGAGCTTCAGCAGTATCCGGTCTGCCTTGTCCGGCTTCATCCCCTTTACCTGGGCGATCCGGCTGCAGTCCCATGCCTCAAGAAATTCTTTTCTGCTGTAGGCAAAGAGGGCGGTGTCAAAGAAATCCCGACCCGAGGAATGGGCGATTTTGTATCGGGCGATTTTTACCAGACCGGCCGGATATTTGGTCAGGGGCAGGCGGGTTTCAAATCCCTTGGACGTTATGGTAAAGTATTCGTCATCTATGTCCGTAATATGCCCGATAATTCCCTTGTCGATAAAGGAGGCTTCAACGGCTGGTTGTTTTCTGTCGCGGATACGGTCTTTGACGTTTGCAAAATATTTTTTCGATGATTCAACGAGTTTCTTTCTGGCCAGCAATTCATTTTTCTCCGCAAATTTACCGTAGTCGGTTTCGAGTTTCTGTATCCGGTCACCTGCGGCATTGTAATCATAGACAGAGAGAAGAAGGGCAATGGTTTTGTCCACTTGAGGCAGCTTTTCAAAGAATTCCCGGGTGAGTTTATTTTGTTTTGCCTTCTTTTCCTGTTTGATTTCGTCGCTCCATGAGGTGATGCGTATTTTTCCGGTTTTGGAGCCAAACGTCTTTGCGGTTATATCCAGAAAAGAGACCGCCTTTTCCAGCTGCCCGCGCTTGATTAGAAAGTCTTTTCGTTTTTTGATGTCTTCAAGCGCCATGTGTTCTTCATGGTCGACATACTGGATCGCGCTTCGAAAATCCACCAGCTGGGCTGCATCCGGATGGTTTTCGATAAAGGCAGTGCAGACATTTCGCGCAGCATCGAACTGTTTTTTTCGGCAGAATTCACCGGCCTTTTGCTTGGTTTCGGCAAACTGAGCTTTTGCGGCATCGATCTTTTTTTGTTTTTCACCTTCTTTTCGGTCGGTCTCCAGTTTATTCTTTTCCTTCTGGAGTCTTCGCAGGAATGCCTGAATAATGGTTGAGGCCTCGGAATTATCTGAAGACATAAATAGTGAGTTCAGGTTGCGGAGCCGGGTTATGGCTCCGGTGATGTCCAGTGATCCGGATTGGTATTCGGACATGGCCTTGGTGCATTCGTTATCAATGTATTTGATTTCAATTTGTTTCTTAAGGTGCTTGATTTCACTGTTACCGGATGAGCCGGCCTTCTGCAGTACGTCAAGGGCATCAAGAAATTTTCCGGCTTTTTCAAGGTCTTTTGCCTGCGCAATGTAGCGATTGTTGTGGCTTCCGGTGGAATTTCGGGAGGGCTGCATGACCAGAAAGATCACGATGGCCAGGGGAATGGCAACGAGAATGAGCAACGGAAAAGGGGAGTTGCTTTTCGAACGATCGCGTTTGAATTCAGACGGAGAACGTTTGACCGTACGCTGTGCAGTGGATACGGCATTTCGCTTGCGGAGATTTTTCTTTTTCAGCAGAGACGCAATCTTTTCATTGACTTCAGCTGCAGACTGAAACCGGTCCTTGGGATTTTTTTCCAGCATTTTGAGTACCATCTTGTCGACGTCCCTGGACAGTCCGGGAACCAGGGCAGAGGGTGCCGGCGGTGGTTCAACCACATGCTTCTTCATTAACTCGCGGGAGCTGTCACCGGAAAAGGGCGGTTCGCCGGTCAGCATGTGAAAGAGGGTTGCGCCCAAAGAATAAATGTCGCTTTCATGGCCAACATGATCCGCCTTTGCCTGTTCCGGGGACATATAGTGAGGCGTTCCCATGACCTTCTTGCTTCGGTTTTCGGTATCCGCTTGAGCTGCTTCATCCGGATCCTGGATGGGCTGGGAAAGTCCCAGGTCAGCCAGTTTGGCGATACCGGTTTTGGTCATCATGATATTGGCGGGCTTGATGTCTCTGTGCGTGATGCCTTCGTTGCGTGCCTCTTTGAGTCCTTCGCATATCTGCGAGGTGATCTGCAGGGCATTGGCCGGTTCCAGCTTGCCTTCGCGCTTGATCAGATCCCGGAGACTCTCGCCGTCCACATATTCCATGGAGAAGTAATAGAGCTCACCGGTCTTTCCCACGTCATAGACATGGATGATGTTGGGATGATTGAATTTACCAGCAGCCCTGGCTTCAACCACAAATCCCTTTACATAGTCTTTGTCTGAGGAGTATTTTTCGGAAAGGATCTTGACCGCGACTTCCCGGTCCAGGGAGCGCTGCCGGGCCAGATATACCTTTCCCATGGCGCCTTCGCCGATTTTTCTGATAATGTCGTAGTCTTTTCCGATTTTTCGGGGCATGGTTGCCTGATTCGTCTGTTGCGTTTGGTTTAATATCTGTTTACAGTATACACAATATAGACGCAGCTATCAGAATAAAATCGGTTTACGCGGCGAAATTGAACGGTCTCA
>CAZGEP010000088.1:0-19010 GCA_964524955.1 uncultured Planctomycetota bacterium
GGCTGTGCCGACATCCCGCGCGGGCAGGCCGAAAGGCTGCTGCGGCCCCTGGCGTTGATCACGACGGGGGCGCGTTTGGGGGCGGCCGCGGCCGCAGAGGCTAAATCGCTGGCTGAACCCGGAGGCGTTCACGTTCCCGGCACATCGCCTGCGCGCGTTGCAGAGAATGGCGATGTCAGGGAAGTCCTCGAGGGCGTCCGGCCCATGCACCGCTCGCCGAGCATGCCGCAGAAGGCCGGCGGCCTGCCCGTGTTGGGCCGGTACGATGTGGTCGTCATCGGAGGAGGAACAAGCGGGGCGCCGGCCGGTATCGGGGCCGCGCGCCGGGGAGCAAAAACATTGGTAGTAGAGTATTTGTCGGGACTGGGCGGCGTGAGTACGCTGGGCGCCATTTCCCATTACTGGAAAGGAAATCGTGTGGGCTTTACTGCCACCATCCCCGTCAAAGGCAAGCGTAAGAACCGCTGGGCCATCGAACAGAGAATGGAATGGTACCGCAAAGAGCTCATCAAGGCCGGGGCAGATATCTGGTTCCGCACCATAGGCTGCGGTGCCCTGGTTGACGAAGGCGTTGTCAGGGGCGCTGTTGTCGCCACTCCGCAGGGCCGGGGTGTGGTGCTGGCCAAGGCGGTGATCGACGCTACGGGCAATGCCGATATGGCCGCGGCCGCAGGGGCGGAGTGTATATATACGAATCACGGCGAACCGGTCGTGCAGGGCGCGGGGATCCCGAAACGACTTCTGGGAGCCAACCACGACAACGCCGACTATACCATCACAGACGAGACCGATATGCTCGATGTCTGGCATATGTTCGTCTACTCTAAGCATAAATATCCAGGGGCGTTTGACCTTGGCCAGCTGATCGATACGCGTGAACGCCGTCGCATCGCGGGTGAGTTTACAATGACGATCCTGGACCAGGTCAACCGTCGCACATATCCCGACACCGTTGTGTGGGCCTGGGGCGGCAGGTTTGACAGCCACGGCTATACGGTGGATCCTTATCTGCTTGCGCTGTACGGAAATCTCGGCCAGACAGGGGACGTTAATATTCCCTACCGGTGTATGCTGCCCAGGGAACTCCGCGGCATTCTGGTGGCAGGGTTGGGGCTGAGCGCACACAGGGATGCAGTGCCGTTGATCCGTATGCAGCCCGATATTCAGAACGGAGGCTATGCCGCCGGAGTGGCAGCGGCAATGGCAGCATGTAAGAACAAACTGCCGCACGAAATAGACGTTCGGGCATTGCAGAAGCATCTGGTCAAGCTCGGAAACCTGCCTCGGAAGGTTCTCGGGCAGCGTGATTCCTACCCGATTTCGAAAAAGAGGGTTGCTGCTGCTGTGAAAAATCTCAATAAAAAACAGGGTGGCGGTTTGTGGCAGAAGTTCGGTGCCATCTTTGCCCGGCCCGACACGGCTCTGCCGCTGCTGCGCAGGGCATACTCAGTCGCCGGGGGAGGCAGGAAAGTCCGGCTTGCTTTCGTGCTGGCAATGCTCGGCGACGGCGCGGGAATCGAGACTCTTTCGGCGGCCGTACGCGCAGAGCCGAAGTGGGACGACGGCTGGAATTACAGCGGCGGCGCCCGCACACTCAGCCCGCTGGACGCGAAGATCGTAGCCCTTGGGCGGACCGGACGGAAGGAGGTCATGCCCGTGATTATCGAGAAAGTGAAGCTTCTGAATGTAAAGCACGATTTTTCGCATCATCGAGCCGTGGCTCTGGCGCTGGAATGGATCGGAGATCCGGCCGCAGGCAAGCCGCTGTTCGATCTGCTTGAGAAGCCCGGTATGACAGGCTATGTCCGATCGAGTGTGGATACCGCCCGGAAGCAGGACGCCGGGAATCGCGGGAGATGGCCGGGTGTCACCCGACGTAATGCGATCCGCGAACTGTCGCTGGCGCGTGCGCTTTATCGCTGCGGCGATCACCAGGGCCTGGGCGAGAAGATCCTGCGAGCCTATACCAGGGACCTCCGCGGCCATTTCGCCAGGCACGCGGCTGCAGTGCTCAAGTCGCGGTAGTTATTTTTGAAAATAGCTGAGTACTTGACCGTTCAAATGAACGGATTGTCAGCGCAGCCTGCCCGGGGGATATTGTATACATATCGGATGAAAGGGAAACATGTATGAAAAATGATTTTGTGACTGAACCCGAACGAAAGATCCCCGTGATCCGGGAGGTGGATGTCATTGTCGCCGGGGGCGGCACGGCCGGCACGGCCGCGGCTGTCACTGCTGCACGGGAGGGGCTTTCCGTGGTTATGCTCGAGCAGAGTGCCCAGCCGGGCGGCATGGTTACCCATGTCATTCAGTGGCTGAGTGACTTCAAAACCAAAGGCGGATTTGGGCGCGAATTTCTCAATACCGTTACGGAAAAGGGGATAGCCGAGTGGCCTTTTTACAACACCTGCCGGGTCGTGCCGTATTTCGACGAACTCATTGCCCGAAGCGGGGCCGAGCCGCTCTACTTTTCGCAGGTGGTGCGGTCTGTTGTTGAGGACAACGTTCTGCAGGGCGTGATCATTGAAACCAAAGAAGGCCGGCAGGCGCTTCACGCAAAGGTTGTGATTGATGCCACCGGTGACGGCGATGTCGCAGCCCGTGCCGGAGCCGATTTCCGGGTCGGCAGGGAGAAAGACGGTGCGTGCCAGGCCGTCACCATTTCCCAGCTCTGGACCGGGTATAAAGGCGGAGAGATCAGCCATAAGGATCTGAACAGTCTGGTTGCCGAGGCTCTCAGGCGAACCGGCGCCGCCTTTTCCCTGCCGTATGACCGATGGGGCGTTACTACGCTTCCGGGAACTGACCAATGCATCCTCTGCAGCAATCCGCATGCTACCGGCCATGATGTGCTGAGTGTAAAAGGCATGAGCGAGTGCCTGATCGAGCTCCGTCAGCAGGCGCGGGACATCTTCACCTTTTTCAAAGAGAATATTCCTGAATTCAGCGATATCGAATTCGGTCCGTTCAGTGCCCTGCCCGGCGTCCGGGAGACAAGACGGATATGCTGCGATGCTACAATCACGTATGATGACCTGAAGGGCGGCAGCCGTTTTGACGACGGGCTCTTTACCGTGGAAATGAACATCGATATCCACCGGTGCAGCGAAGGGGAGCCGGCGATCTACGTGGAGCGCATCACGCCGTTTCAGGTGCCGTACCGTGCCATGCTGCCCGCGGGACTGGAGAACATCATTGTGGCCGGCCGCTGCATCTCCGGAGACCACGAAGCTCTGTCCAGCTACCGCATTGCCGCAGACTGCTTTGCCATGGGCGAAGCCGCGGCCCTGGCCGCAAAACTGGCTGTAGAGAAAAAGTGCACGCCGCGGGATGTCCATGCAGCCGCACTGGTATCAGAAATGAAAGAGCGGGGGTATGAGTAGTGACTGCAGTCGATGGTCGATAGTCTGTAGTCGATGGCTGAACTGCTTAAAAGCAAAAGACAAAGACTTTTTTAGACGGGATTAACGGGATTGACAGGATAACTGCAAAAAATGAGATGCATGTAAAGATTGTCGATGAACTACAATTATTTCCTTCGCAATCAGCCTGCGATTATATATAGACCATCGAGACTGTTGCTCTTTCACGCAGTTCTTCATGCCTCTTCAAGTCCTTCATGGTTTCCAAATCTTTTACACTTTTGTTTTTTATCCTGTCTGTAGTTAAACTATTGACGATAGGCGGCGCAGTAGTGTTCCCCCCTTCAAAGCAATCGATAATTTTTTGATATTTTTTAAATAAACTTTCCTCTGACCGGTGTTTCTTTATTAAACACACAGGAAATTTGTGTATAATTCTTTCAAGGAGAGCCTTTTGAAACGAGCCTTATTAAAAAAAGATGGAATGGTCGTTCTGGATGATGACAAGAAACCAATGGGGCCCGGAGATGTATCCTATCGGACTATTGCCTGCGGGATTTGCGAAGGAGATGTGGTGGCCTATAAGAACCGGGCAGAGCTCGGAGATCGGGGCCAGCGGCTCGGGCATGAGGGAAACGGGCAGGTGGATGCGGTCGGAGAGGATGTGACGGATATCAAGCCCGGGGATATTGTGACCTGTCTGGGCGGTGGTTATACCGAGTTTTTTGCTCTGCCGCGGGAGTCTGTTGCCAGACTACCGGATCACCTGGATCCGAAGATTGCGCTGGGCGAACCCCTGGCCTGTGTGGTCCATGCCATGAACCGGATCACGGCCGGCCCGGATGACCGGGTTGCGATTGTGGGATGCGGCTTTATGGGCATGCTGGCGATCCAGGTGCTCAAGTATCGCGGAGCCGGGTATATCCTTGGCGTGGATACCATTGCCGAACGCAGGGAGCATGCCCTGACCCTGGGTGCGGATGAGGCCATGGCCCCGGAAGAGGTGCCTCAGGTTGATGATCCGCTTCATGAGGGGAACTTTGATGTTGTGGTTGAGCTCGCGGGTGTTCCCGAGGCCATTGACCTGTGCGGTAACCTGGTCAAGCATCACGGTCATATGAACATCGTGGCCACGCATCGCAGTGGCGGGGGCATGCGGAACGTGAACATGTACCAGTGGAACTGGAAGGCCATCACCATTCACCAGGGTCATGTGCGCGACCACGAAGGAAAGATCGCTGCGTTTCACGAAGGTGTAGAGCTGATGGCCAGCGGTGCGGTCAAGATGGATTCTCTGGTCAAACACTATGCACTGGATGACGCTGAGCAGGCCTTCCAGGATCTGGTCAACCGCAAACCGGGTGTGTACAAAGCCGCGCTGGTGCCCTGAGAAACACAAAAGAATTGAGATATTTCGAATATGAGAAAATATATTCCGATAATTTTGCTTTTACTGTTGGCGGTATCCGGGCTTCAGGCTCAGCCAACATTGAAAAGACGGGCAGATCCATCGGTCAAAGCACCTGTTTTTACAGTTGCCCCCGTGGTTGTCCGTGAGAAAGACCGCTTCCTGATCCGGTTTGAGGTCAGCAGGTTCTGTGATGCAGCCGTTGCCGTAATCGACAGGCAGGGAAAGGTCGTTCGACATCTGGCCGCAGGGATTCTTGGAGAGAATGCACCGGCTCCCTTTGTTAGAAATTCTTTGAAACAGGAAATTGTCTGGGATGGTCGGGATGATCTCGGGCGTATTCTGCTGAATACGTCTGGGAAGAAGGTGGCAGAAGGAGAGGGTGGAGGCGGTCCGTTTACGATTCGCGTTTCCATTGGGATGCAGCCTGTACTGGAACAGTATGCGGGTCGCGGAGATCAGACCGTGGAACTCCGTGTATTCGGTATGGCGGTTAATGGAAGCGGTGAGCTGTTTGTAATGATGGCAGATTCCTTCGGGCGTTCTGAGATCCGGGTTTTCAGCAGTCAAGGTAACTATTTGCGTACGGTTATGCCGTATTCATCCCGTGTTCCGGAAAAGCGTCTTGAGCCTCTTGGGCGTCTGAAAGTGAACGGTGAACATTTTCCAGTTGTCTTCAGCGCCCACGGTCAGAACTATCATCCGTTGACCGCGGGTATGAAACATCAACAGATGTGCTTTTCTCCGCAGGGACATCTGCTTTTTGCAAGCGCGGTGGGAACGTATATTAACCACGGTCCGCCCCGGTATCTGCTGGCGCTTCATCCTCAGGGCGGTGCGCCCATTGATACCGGCTTTGTGGGCCCGCGCATTCTCCATCCCCGCGGTATGCTGGGCGGAGCGGGAGAGGCAGCCAAGTACTGGTTTGATGCCGTTGCCGTGAGCCCGGATGGAAAAGCTTTTTATCTGACAACCAGCGGTACCATGAAGCGTAAGACAATTCCTGCGCACCATGCTGTCTTTCGGGTGAAATGGACAGACCGTAAGCTTGGTAAACCATTTTTCGGTGAGCATCAAAAGCCAGGGAGCGATCAGGCCCACCTGAACAAACCGCGCGGGCTTGCTGTTGACAAAGAAGGCCGGGTCTATGTATGCGACTGGGGCAACAGTCGGATAGTTATATTAAAACCGGACGGATCGTTTGTCGGTTCCTTTCAGGTGAAGAATCCCTATTTTGTAACCATTCATCCTGCCAGGAGCACGATCTATGTCCTGACGCGGGAAAAAGACAAACATCCCCTCCGGACAGAGATCATCAAGTTTGCACCGTGGACAGGAAAAACAACAGAGCAGGCCCGGATTCGGGCGCAGAAAGCCGAGATAATTGCCGTGAATCCGTATGAATCCGGACCGACAGCGTGGGTGTATATGTCCACGGAAAACCGCAAGCTTCCGCGCGGAATCCGGCCAGTCCTGGACAAGGGTGACCACCTGGAAGTCGGACCACCCATCAACAACAGAAAAGGACTTTACTACCCGATGTATGTTTCCGCGGATCCAGACCGGGACCGGGTGCTGATTACTGAGATGCGGGCGGAACAGGATTTTCTGAATCTCAAGACCGATACACTGGAATATTTTCGCGGCGGTCTTGAATGTACACTGGATGCGGACGGAAATATCTACATGCTCAATCGTTACCGTATTCAGCTTGAACGCTATACGCCCGAGGGCAAGCCGCTTCCTTTTTCCGGCACCGGCAATCATATTATCCGCTGGTTCAAAGGAAAGACAGACAATGGAAAAGACTATTACTACAATGCCAAAGCACACATGTGCGCGCGCGGTCACCTTGTGGCAGGCAACGGAGATATCTATGTTGCACACCAGTCCTTTTCCGGCACCGGCCAGGTGGATGTCTACGGACCGGATGGGAAACTCAAAAAACAGGCTGTGATCCGGAACACGGTTCACGGTTCATCCGGTCTGGGTCTGGATGTTGCCGGAAATATATATATCGGTACCAATCTTCGCCCCGAAGGAGAACCGCTCTTACCATTCGGGTTTGACAAGGCTGTGCCCGGCAGGGGATGGGTCTGGTGGAGAGAGAAACGGGAAACGCCGTGGAATTATCCATACTACAATGCCTACCTCTTTCACTGGGGCCGTATTTTCAAGTTTTCTTCCAGAGGCGGTGCGTTCTTTCAAAAAGGTGCTAAATCAATGCCGGAGAATCCGGATAAACTGCCTGCATACCAAACCGGCTATCTGACGCGCAAGGTAAGGGTTCGGGATGCGTTGTGGAGTAGACCCGGATTCGGTGTGGTCCCCACTGCCGGTTTGAACTGGGGAGATCCGAACTGCTCCTGTTTTACGGCACGGTTTGCCGTTGATCCCTTTGGACGGATCTTTTCCCCGGATCCATTCCGCTGCTGTGTGGCGGTACTGGATACAAACGGTAATTCCCTCAAACGGATCGGAAACTATGGAAACGCAGATGATGCCCGTCCGGGCAGGACCGGAGCAGATATCGTATTCGGGTGGCCGGGATTTGTTTCGTATGCACGGGAAAAGATATACGTCTCAGACTGCCTGAACCGCCAGGTAGCGGTGATCCGACTGGACTATGCGGATTCAGTAGATGTAGAATTGACTGCAGTCGATGGTCGATAGCTTTAACTACAGTAATGAGAAAAGTGTAAGGAGTAAAGTACGTCATTTTTCGCCTGAGAATGATAACTGAGAACTGCGGAGAACTTTTTTGACAGGTCGCCCAGGGCATGCATTTGATCTGCCTCAGGCTGAATCGACCGGATTGACAGGATAAAAAACATTTTTCGTTTCTTTTGTCTGTTTCGTAGTTGAATTTGTTTTTTATTTTTGAATAAACATTCCTGTCTGTGGTGTTATAATGGATAACTACAGTAACGAGTGATGAGTGAAGAGAGAAGAGAGAAGAGAGAAGAGATAAGGTGTACACTCATCACTCTTTACACGTTACTCATCACTGTCACTGTTAGGAGAAAAACATGAGAATTACACGACTGGCTATGATGGTTCTGCTGATGTTTGGCGCGGGATTTATGTACGCTCAGGAAACCGGGCTTCACAGGAAGATCACTGTTGAATATGAAAAGGTTTCGCTGGAGGGGGTGTTCAAGGATATAGAAAAGCGAACCGGGGTGCGGATATCATACGCGGAGAAGAATGTTAAGGGACTGGCCCCCATTTATTTTAAAGAAGAAAACTCTGAAGCCGGTCGGATTCTCTGTCGAATTCTGCGCCGCAGGCAGCTTAAACTTAAATCCGCGGACGGCAATCTGGTTGCTGTGATCAAGCGCGAGCCAGTCGATGACATCACTATTGCACCGGAGAAGGTATTTGAGTTCGCGCAGAAACCCGTACTCACGAAAAAGGCCAAAGACCGGTATGAGATTGTCTTTGAAACAAAGGCGTTCTGTGACTGCACGGTGGTAATTGAGAACAAAGACGGGAAGATTCTGCGGCACCTGGCCAGCGGTGTTCTGGGCATGAACGCGCCCGAACCGTTTCAGTGGAATTTAAAGAAACAGATCCTGATCTGGGACGCGAAAAATGATCTGGGCCGGTATATTGATGACCTTGATGGAATTCACGTACGCGTTTCCCTCGGACTCAAGCCCCGCCTGGACCGGAATCTTTTCTGGCACCCCAAAAAACGGATGGGTCTTCGAGCCAATCCACGGCTTGCCGTGCAGCCCGAAGGCGTGTATGTCTACGACGGTGCGGGTGTGGAGACCATCCGGCTCTTCGGACACGACGGTAAGTACATCCGTACGGTCTACCCGTTTTCGGCCGGCGACGCGCCAAAGATCAAGGGGCTGAGATGGAACACCTTTCCGGACGGGCACAAGTCACCGGCTCCTTTTGGAAGCCGGTCTCAGCAGGCCTATTTGTACAGCGGCCTTGATTCCGGGCGGGGGCAGTGGGGATCGCTTGCCACGGCGCTGGCAGTTCATCAGGGGCGGATGGCAGTGCTGGGCGGAAAATACTTTGACGGGGCATCGCCCTTCAAACATGAGAGAAGCCTCTGCCGCCTGGGAACAGGCAGCGAAGCGGGCAAATACAAACTGTACGGCCCTCAGACCGGGATTCCGCTTATCGCCCAAAGCGCGGCGTTTTCTCCGGACGGCAAGTGGCTCTATATCACTGGATGCTACGACGAAGTTGACCGAAGGGGGCGGGTGGCAAACGGAAGCGCGCAGCTGAGCGTGGGGCAGGGTTCCAACAACCACGGTGCCCAGTGGCTGCAAGGGGTCTACCGCATGGCCTACGAGGCGGACAAAACGGCCGAGCTCTGGCTGGGCAAAGTAAATACGTTCGGCAAGGATGAAAAACATTTCAACTTTCCCACATCTGTGTGTGTGGATGCAAAGGGCCGGGTCTATATTTCAGACCATTACAATGACCGGGTGCAGATTTTCTCCGACAACGGAAAACTGATCAAAAGCGTACCGGTTCAGGCGCCGGCCAAGGTCCAGATTCATCACAAAACCCAGCAGCTCTGGGTGTTTTCCTGGAACATGCGCTTTGCCTGGCCCAGGATGAAAAAGATTCCGCCCAAACGGAAGGTTGCTCCACGCCTGTGCGTCTTTGATCCGTTCAAAGGGGAGAAGGTGATTCAGGAATGGCCTCTGCCGCTGGAAGGAGCGGACCGAGGCAATCTCATGCAGGTCAAGAACGAAGCTCAGCGTTTCCGGGCCGTGCTGGACAGCTACACGGAGAAGCCCACACTCTGGATGTGCGCTTATCATCCGGGATGGGGCAAAAGGGGAATAACCCCAGAACTCCAGATCAGCCGTTTTCGCGTGGATGATAATAAGATCGTCCGGCTGGAGGACTGGAATGATGTCGTGCAGAAGGCAATTACAGAATGGCATCCGCGCGTAACGACACGCCGACGCATGGAAGTCAACCCGACGACCGGTATTCTTTATGTCGAGTCCACGGGAGGGAAAAACGCAGGAGCGCAGGCCAAGACGTTTGATTATCTGCTTAGTATTGACCCGACGACCGGTAAGACCGGGTTGGTACGCCTGCCTTTTTCCGCGGATGACTTTGCCTTTGATGGTCAAGGATATCTTTACCTGCGCTGCTGCAAGATGATCGGCCGGTTTGACTTGAAAACCATGCATGAGGTTCCCTTTGACTATGGCGAGGAGCGGACCGGTCATGCATACTGCTCCTACGACCGGAATGCAAAGCTGACCTCTGCGCTTGTGCTTCCGGGCACACGGGGAACCGGCTGGTGGGAAGGCGGGATGGGGGTCAACTCCCACGGACAGATCGTGGTTGTAGGTGGCAATGACGGCAAAAGAGCGAAATACGCGAAATACCAGCCCGGAGTATATGCAGGACGAAGGGTGAGGTACAGTGTTATGGTCTTTGACAAACACGGCAAGACTGTATACAAGGATGCGGTCAAGGGCGTTGCTGAGGGGTACAGTGTTCAGTTGGACAACCGGGGAAATATCTATTATTTCGGGGGCGGAGCCCGAATGTACAGCGAAAAAGAAACCGCACTCAAAGGCACCGGGTGTGTGATGAAGTTCACTCCCAATGCCGGCAAACTCTACGCGTCCAGGGGCGGCAATGTTCCGCTGTCAAAGGATATCCCGGTCAAGGGGCTGCCCAGGATCGACCATCGTCCCAATCGTGTGTACTATGTGGAGGGGGCGGAGTGGATTTTTCCGGGCGGTGGTTTTGCGCCGGTTAAGTCCGCAAACGTCTTTCCCTGCCTCTGCTGGAACGGGCGAATGACCATTGACCACTTCGGCCGATCCTTCATCCCCCAGCATCTGCGGGACCAGGTAGCTGTTGTTGATACCAACGGCAACCTGGTGGTGCAGGTCGGTCGTTACGGCAATATTGACGACGGCAAGCCGCTTGTCGTCTGCGAAGACCGCAGATCCGAACCTCCGCGATCCATCGGAGGAGACGAAGTCTCGCTCTGCTACGCCAATTACGTGGGCACGTACAGCGATCACTATCTCTTTATTTACGATGCAATGAACGACTGCATCAAGAGCGTGAAGCTGGAGTATCATGTGAATAGTTTAACTGCAGTAAAGGGTAAAGAGTAAATAGTGTCAAACTGCAGAAAAGTGTGATGGGTAAAGAGTGATGAGGTGAGAGTAGAAAATAGATTGACAAAGAATTATTATATTAAAAAACAATTTATTGTCACCAGGCAAAATCACCGTTGGTCTGCTTTTTCTTCTCGCATCACTCTTTATTCATAACTGTACTTGTAACGGAGATGGTTGAATGAAAGAAGATTTTAACCGAGATTGGGAATTTGCTAAAAGCGATGCGGAAGCACCCCTGGAGTTTCTGCACGGAGAAACCATTGACAGAGAAACGGTGATTCTGCCGCATACCTGGAACGCGGATGACATGGTGCCGGGAATCGAAGATGCGTACATCGGCATCGGCTGGTACTCTAAGACGTTTGAGGCGCCAACACTCTCTGACGGACAGCGGGTGCTGATTGAATTTGAAGCTGTTGCCATGACCTCACGTGTTTGGGTCAATGAAACCTATACAGGCGGCAGGGACGACGGATACCTGTCCTTTGATGTGGATATTACAGACGCGCTCAAACCCGGCGAAAACCGTATTCTTGTGCGCGCGGACAACCGCTACGATATGCGGGCCATGGCGCCGGCCCACATTGACTGGAACCGCTACGGCGGCATTCACCGTCCGGTCTGGCTGCACATCAAAGAGGCTGTTCATTTTTCACATTGCGGAATCGAAACGCGAACGCCCGAGGTATCTGAAAAAGAGACTGTTCTTACTGTCAAGACGCATGTATCAGAAACACGGCGAACCGGAGGCAAGGTATCTGTGAAACACATCCTTCTGGACCCGGACGGCGTAGAGCTTGACTCAGTCTGTGAAGATGCTGCAACGGTGTATGAGCGTGACAATCTTGCAATGAACCAGCTCAATGTCACTGAACCCCGGCTCTGGTCTATAGAGAAGCCGGTGCTCTATACGCTGCGTTCCGAGCTCCTCGACGGTGAAAAGAAGCTGGACAGCATGGAGACGACCGTAGGTTTCCGTTATTATGAGTTTGACGCTGACCAGGGTTTTTCCCTGAACGGGAAGCCTATGAAACTCTGCGGTGTCAATCAGCATATCTTTTATCCGGGCATCGGGTCCGCGGTTCCTGAACGGTACTATGATGAAGAGTTGCGACTGCTCAAGGGCATGGGATGTAACTTTTTCCGTACTTCGCATTATCCCCGTCCAAAATACTTCATGGACCTGTGTGATCGCCATGGCCTGCTGGTCATGGCAGAGCAGCCCTACTGGCACGGATCCGTACGGTCGGAGAACGGCGAAGCCGCGATTGCCAATTCCAGCAGGACGCTGGGGGACATGATACGCCAGACAGGCAGCCATCCCTCCATTATTCTCTGGAATACAGTCAATGAGATTGCCATCTCTCCCAAATTCCAGAAAGGCGTCGGACATCTTTCGCCTGAGGATCCGCGTCGAAAGGCATGGCTCCAGAAGAATACGGAGTGGCCGTACATGCGTCGGGCCTGCGCAGTCATGGTGGATACGTTCAAGGAGAAGGATCCGCAACGGCCGGTCAGTCTGATCGTGGGCGGTGCGTGGGACCTGAACGACCAGGCCGGTCTGCCCCTGGTCGCAGACCTGATCGCGTACAACGGAGGCGCGTGTAAACTGGAGCAAGAGGAAACAATCCACGAACGCACGGGTTTGAGTTTTAACTGGCCGCCCAAAATGTTTCGGAAACGGTATCCGCATCTCAAACATATTGGATCCGAAGGAATTCTTAATCACTTTGGCGCACGCCGCGGTGACTGGGAAGCAGAACTGAGCCAGTGGAAGGGACAGGCGCGTGAGTGGGATGAAATCTACGCCTGCGACTGGTTCAGCGGTATGGCCATGTGGGTGTTCTCGGACTACTCCTCCAATGGAAAGCTGCGCGTACATTGCGGAGGCGCGGTTGACCGTTTCAGAGTGCTCAAGAATTTTTACCATTTCTACCGCGCCATGTGGCATCCGGAGCCGGTTGTTCACATTGTCGGGCACTGGAACTGGACTGCCGGAGAACAACGGGAGGTCACGGTCTTTACCAACTGTTCCGGCTCTGAACTATTCCTCAACGGGCGTTCCCTTGGAAACGGAAGCTCTACAGCGGCTGCGTGGCCGCATCTGCCAAACCCGCCTTTGGTATGGAAAGGCATTGCCTTTGAACCCGGTGAGCTGACTGCTCGCGCAGAAGCGGATGGAACGCCTGTGGAGTATACTCTCCACACTCATGGTGAGCCGGCTGCCGTAAAGCTGGATCTGCTGACAGATGACATGATCTCAGACGGGCGGGATATCAGCTATGTGACGGTTCAGATCGTGGATGAAAACGGTATTCTTTGCCGAACGTGGGACGGGAGCGCGTGCGCGGATGTACTGGGCGCAGCATACCGAACCGGTCCCAAAGAGGTGGAAGTGCTTGCAGGCATCGGTCGGTTTGCCGTTCGGTCCAATGGAACAGCGGGATCGGTTGATGTTTCGGTTTCCGCGGATGGTCTGTCTGCGGGATCCGCGAATCTGAATGCGGGAAAGGGGTAACTGCAGTCGATGGCTTTAACGGCAGTAAGGGGTGTGATGAGAAAAGAGTAATGAGATAAGTGTAAGGAGTAAAGTACGTCATTTTCCGCCTGAGAATGATAACTGAGAACTGGGAAAAGCTTTTTTGACAGGTCGCCCAGGGCATGCATTTGATCTGCCTCAGGCTGAATCGACCGGATTGACAGGATAAAAAACATTTTTCGTCTCTTTTGTCTGTTTCGGTGCTCCATCTTTTCAGCAGTCCTGTTTGTTTTTTGAAGCTGACGATACCGATTACGACTTTTTATTCAACCAATCACTCTGCGGCATCCGCTTTAATGTCTTTGTTTATATGCCTTTCTTCATGATACTTCACAGTCTTCATGGTTCCAAATCTTTTACGCTTTTATATTTTTATCCTGTCAATCCCGTTAATCCCGTCTAAAAAGCGGTTATCAGTTGTTCGTTTTCTGTTAATTGGGTAAAGCAGTTCTCTGTGAACTCTGTGATCTCTGTGGTTCAATTCTTTTGCAGTTATTCTTCTTTCGTTTCTTTTGTCTGTTTCGTAGTTGAATTGGTTTTTATTTTTGAATAAACATTTCCGTCTGAGGTGGTATAATGGGTAACTGCAGTCGATGGTCGATGGTCGATGGCTGAACGCAAAAAACGACTGGTTGTGCCTCGATTTATTCGGGCCATCCAGAATCAAATATATTTTCATTCGATTGTGAGCGCAAAAGAATACATGCGAGGAGCACTATGACTGAATCAACGGAGAAAAAAAAGACGCTTCCGGTGCGGCCCTTTCATTTGATGTGCAAGCCGTCCGGACCGGACTGCAATCTGAATTGCAAGTACTGCTTCTACACAGAAAAAGAAGCCCTGATGGACGAGGGTAAAGAAACACGCATGACCGACGAGATGCTGGAGTCATACGTCTGCAACTACATTGCAGCGAATCCGGCGCCGGAGATTAACTTCAGCTGGCAGGGCGGGGAACCCACGCTTATGGGGCTGGATTTCTTTCGACTGGCAATTGAACTGCAGAAGAAGTATTCCGACGGCCGGACTATTTCCAACTCTCTTCAGACCAACGGAATTCTTCTGGATGACGCATGGTGTGAGTTTCTGGCAAAGGAAAAATTCCTGGTGGGGCTGAGTATTGATGGTCCCAGACATATTCATGACAAGTATCGGGTGGATCGGGGAGGGAATCCGACTTTTGACCGGGTCTTTGCGTCCATGAAGCGGCTCCTGGAACACAAGGTGGAATTCAATACACTGACCTGTGTTACGGCTGACAGTGCGCAGAAACCTCTGGATGTCTACCGTTTTCTCAAGGAGAACGGAAGCGGATTCATGCAGTTTATTCCCATTGTGGAACGGGTGCCGAATGCGCATGACAGAGAGATCGGACTGCGGCTGGCCGAGCCCTTTCCCGGGCAGAAACAGTCTGAGTCGGGTCTGATGCCGTGGTCGGTTGCGCCGGAGGCGTACGGCCGATTTCTGAATACGATCTTTGATGAATGGGTTCAGTCGGATGTGGGCAAGGTTTTTGTGCAGATATTTGATATTGCGCTGGCGGCCTGGAACGGGATGGAACCGCCGCTCTGTAACTTTTCCCGGATGTGCGGCAATGCCATGGTGATTGAGCACAACGGTGATGTCTATTCCTGCGACCATTTTGTCTATCCCGACCATCTGCTGGGAAATGTACAGAAGGATGATATCCGTGAGATGGTTGACCATCCGCGCGTTCGAACGCTCGGAGAAAACAAACAGAAGAAACTTCCCCGCAAGTGCCGGGATTGTGATGTGCTCTTTGCCTGTAACGGCGGCTGTCCCAAGAACCGGTTTGCAAAAACAAGTTCTGGAGAGCCGGGGTTGAATTATCTCTGTGAGGCATACCGGATGTTCTTTCACCATATTGATCCGGCCATGCGAAAGATGGTCGAGTTGCTTCGCCAGAATCTGGCCCCGGCGCTGATTATGGAAGAGGATAAGCGTCAGACCGACGAAGGCCCGAAGACCGTGACGTCACGGGCAAAGACCGGACGGAACGAACCCTGCCCCTGCGGCAGCGGAAAGAAATATAAACACTGTTGCGGAAAAAACCGCGGCTGAAAGGAGAAGGAATGAGTGCGCCAAGCACACCAATCCAATGCGTCGGGTATGAATCTGCTGGATCGCCGGAAATTTATCCAGCTGACAGGTACTGCGGCTGCCGGTCTGGCCCTGAGTCCCTGGCAGACCGCTTTTGCCGCAGACAAATCCGCGCAGAAAAAACCTAATATTCTGCTGATTATGGCCGATGATTTGGGATACTCGGATCTGGGCTGTTTCGGCAGTGAGATCCGGACTCCCCATCTGGATGCCCTGGCCGGGAACGGAATGTGTTACACACGCATGTATAACTGCGCCAAGTGCCAGCCCAGCCGGGCATCGCTGTTGACCGGACGGTATGCATTAAATATGAGCAGCAAACCCCTGAAGACCAATCCGAACATAGGAATGCTTCTTAAGAAAAGCGGGTATACCACTCTCTGGGCCGGCAAATCGCATCTGGTTCATAATCCGGTCAGAAGCGGGTTTGATCACTTTTATGGATTTAACAGCGGCATTACCAATTACTGGAACTCGAGCAGCACCGGCCTGGACGGCAAACCCATTCCAACGCTGGGGAATACGCAGTGGCGAGACGACGCAACGGTTATGAAGCCGTATCGGCCCAAAGAAGAAGGCTTTTACGCCACAGACGCGCTGACCACAAAAGCGCTCGGATGGCTGGATGAGAGCGCTAAGAATGACAAACCATGGTTTCTGTATATGGCCTATAATGCTCCGCACTGGCCGCTCCACGCGCCGCATGAAGAAGTCCGGAAATACAAGGGTGTTTATGAGAAGGGATATCAGGAGATCCGCAAGGCCCGTTTTGATCAGCTGGTCAAGGCCGGGATCATTGATCCAAAAAAGGGCGGCCCCGCTCATGCCCGTCTCAGGGGCTGGTCAGCGCTCTCTGAAAAAGAGCGGAAATCGGAGATCAATGCCATGAGCGTGTATGCTGCCATGATTACGCGTATGGACTCAAACATTGGTCGGTTAATTGACAAAATTAAAGTTCAGGGAGAGCTGGACAATACCCTGGTTTTATTCTTTTCAGACAATGGAGCGTCAGGGGAGCGCCTTGGCCGGATTATTAAGAGTACGCAGAAGAAATATGCCCCCACAGGCAAGGAAGTGCCTGGCTCAGTGATGACGTACGGTTTTCTTGGACCCAACTGGGGACAGGTGGCCAACACCCCGCTTCGGGGATGCAAGCTCAGACCCGATGAAGGCGGTATCTGTTCACCCATGATCGCACACTGGCCTGCTGTGATCAAAAAGGGCAGTCCTCTCTGCCGGGAACCGCTTCACCTGGTGGATATCGTGCCCACGCTTATGGCAATTGGCGGCGGGACCTATCCGCAAAAGTACAAGGGAAAGCCTGCCCGCAAACTGGTGGACGGCCGTGACTTCAGCATGACCCTTAAGGGAGAACCCTTTCCTGAAGAGCGGAACCTCTTCTTCTCCTACGGTGGCAGCGCTGTGGTAAACAAGCGCTGGAAAGCCAGAAAACACCGCAAGGGGTGGCGTCTCTATGACCTGTCCGCTAACCGCAATGAATCAAAGAATGTGGGTGAAAAACATCCGGAGATTCTCAAAAAAATGGTGGAGGAATGGGTGCAATACTACAAGTCGCATCAGTAACTGCGGTCGATGGCTGAACTGCTTAAAAGCAAAAGACTTTTTTAGACGGGTCGTCGCATGCACGCTTTTGATCCGTCCTTTGTCGGAATTAACGGGTCGGCGGAGCCATGTTTTTGATCCGCCTCAGGTGGAATTGACAGGATAACTGCAAAGAATAAAATTCATGTAAAGATTGTCGATGAACTACGGTTATTTCGCAATCAGCCTGCGATTATTTATAGACCATTGATTGCAGTTGTCCCAATAACTGATTTTATAAAGAGATGAATGCTTATGAATTTTCCTGCTTCAGCACGTATTGACAAAGACTGGCTTGACCGGAATAATACGGAAACGGCTTCGGAATGGGAATTGGTTTCCACGGAAATCAATAATCCCAATTACAGGGATTTTTTTATCGGCAACGGATACGTGGGCCAGAGCGTGCCGCCGGAAGGAGAGGGGAGTTGGAATATCCCGGACCTTCAGAAGCCCGTTCCCGGCAAACGGGCCTCCGGCGGATGCCAGATCCATGGGTTCTCCGACCGGGAAAACCTGCTCAACGTTCCCTGCTGGTCCGGGCTGCGGTTCAGCGACGGTTGGAGTGTTTACAGCCGCTTGAGCGGTGTGCATGTTGGATATACGCAGACGCTCAACATGCGCCATGGAACCGTTACTACGGATCTTGACTGGTTTTCCGGGGAAAAGCCTGACGGAACACATCAGAAAACACATATCACGACAACCATGTGGCTTTCGCGTACGATCCGTAATCTCGGTGTGATCTGTTTTGTCTTTACCCCTGATTATGATGGTACGGTTACAGTGGAGGACGCGCTGGACGGATCCCGGGCTGCCCGGGAACTCCGTGAATGGTCTGCGGTGGACACGATCAGGGGGACTATGGCTTTTTCCGCCCGAATGGGAAGCATGGAACGCAGGATTCTCATGGCTTCCCGAATCGTGACCCGGGGCGTTGACGGGGTTGTAACCCGTATTGCTGACACGCCGAACTGCCGCATAAGCCGGCTTGCGATCCCGGTGAAAAAGGGTCAGACTTATACGGTCTCTAAACTGGTGGGCATCTATACAGAGGAGGACGGTCTTAATGTTGAGACCCAGGCCGGTTTTATGCTGATGAATGCAGCCGCGGATCTTAAGCGGGTTTTTGAGGATCATAAAAACGCCTGGGAAAAATTGTGGCAGAGCCGGATTACCTGCAGCCATAAAGGAGTTCAGCGTCTGGCCCGCAGCGCACTGTACCAACTCTACGCGCAACTTCGGTCCGATGTGCATCACAGTTTGGGTCCCACGGGCATTACCGGACTTCACCAGTGGTCGGGTCGTGCCTTCTGGGATGCCGATTTGTGGGTTGCGCCGCCGGTCATGCTGTTTCGCCCGGAACTCAGCAAGGCAATCGTGGCCTTTCGCGGCAACACGCTGGGCGGTGCCCGGCGAAATGCCGCTGCTGAAGGTCTTGAGGGAGCCCGGTATGCCTGGGAGAGCATTCGTACCGGGGATGAAATCTGTCTGGGAACCACAGGGCAGCAGCTTCACCAAATCGGGGACATTGCACTGGTACAGTGGTGGTACTCGCTTATTGCAGATGACACGGATTATGCTCAGAAGCGCGGCGTTGAAGTCATCATTGAATGTGCTCGTTACTATGCGTCCCGGGCCGTATACAACAGAGAGGCTGACCGCTACGAAATCCGGCGTGTCTGCTGCGCAGATGAGTGCAGCGGCATTGTGGATTACAACACCTACACCAATTTTGCAGCAATTCATACACTTCGCCTTGCATCCGATATCCTGAACAGGCGGGGGGAACCGGTTCCTCAAACATGGGCGGATATTGCGGAAAAGATGTATTTGCCGTACTCAGA